>JBBSVF010000044.1:0-15821 GCA_038233745.1 Gemmatimonadales bacterium | reverse complement strand
CGCTCGAGACCGTGCGCTTCCTTGAGCGCACCGGGCGCATCGAACGGTCGCTGCCTGCGAACGAATCACCGCGGAAGCGCCGCGAACCCACGTCTCCCGAGGAGCCCTGAGCATGGTGCTCGACCGACTGTTCGGACGGAAGCAGAATGCGCCCGCGGCACAGCCCCTCGAGCCGGAGGCGCCAGTCGTCGATGAAGCGACCAACGCGGATGACGACCACGACGACGATGCCTCCCCGGAAGTCGCCGCGGATCGCACCTGGCGCGAACGTGCGGACGTCGCGGTGGCTGGCGGTGCCTCCACCGGCAGCAAGCGCCATCAGGCGCTGTATGGCGACACGAATGCTGACCTGCCAACGCACTTCGTGGCCGCCCGAGGCGCGCACATCACCGACGTGCAGGGCAACCGCTACCTGGACTGCACCATGGCGCTCGGCGCCGTCGCACTGGGATATGCCGAGCAGCGGGTGACGGCTGCTGCGGTGGAAGCCGCATCGGAAGGCAGCGTGTCGGGCTGGTCGAGTTGGCGCGAGGTAGAACTGGCGGAGCGGCTGCGCGTCATTATTCCCTGCGCGGAGAAGGTGCAGGTGCTGAAGAGCGGCGCCGAGGCGACCAGCGCGGCCGTCCGTCTGGCGCGTGCGTACACTGGTCGATCACACGTGGTGGCCTGCGGCTACTTCGGCTGGCACGACTGGTGGAGCTCCGGCCCGGGGATTCCGGATGCCGTGAGCGCACTCTGTGCCAACGCTCCATTCGATGACATCGCAGCGCTGGAGCGCGCAGTGCAGGAGGCGGGAACCGACCTTGCCGCCATCGTGATCGAGCCTGTGGTGGAGCGCGCACCGTCCATCGAATGGCTGCAGCGCGCACGTGCGCTCTGCGACAGCACCGGCGCAGCGCTGATCTTCGACGAAGTGAAAACCGGCTTTCGCGTCGCTCCCGGCGGGTGGCAGGAAGTGAGTGGCGTGACTCCGGATCTCGCGGCGTTCGGCAAGGCGCTGGCGAATGGGTACCCACTCGCCGTCGTGGTGGGACACAACGCGCTCATGGACGCTGGCCGCTCCACCTGGATCTCCAGCACGCTCGCGAGCGACTCGGTGTCCCTCGCCGCGGCGCTGGCCGTGCTGGACTGGCACGAGGAGGCCGACGTCTGCGCCAGTCTGGGCGAGACCGGCGTGGACATGCGGGGGGCCGTCGATCGCGCCATCGAGGCCTCCGGCCTGGAAGGCGTGAGCACCGACGGCATCGATCAGATGTGGCAACTGCGTTGGAACGATCCGGCGCTGGAATCCCAGTTCATCGCCAATGCCCTGCATGAAGGGGTGCTCTTCAAGCGCGGTGCGTACAACTTCGCAGCCATGGCGCACGACGAGGCGGCCATCCGCACCATCGAGCGCGCGGCAAGCGCCGCGCTCGTGAGCATCCTCGAGTCGCTGGGGTGACCGAGCTGCTCATCGATGTTCATGCGCATTTCCTGCACGCCGGTGCGGGACGCGCAGACTGGGAGCGCGTCAATCGCGCGCGACTCACCGCGGGCGAGCGCATGGGCATTCGCTGCCATGTGGCCAGTGTGCTCGGATCGTACGGGCATACGTCGCCAACGTATTTTCCGTCGCCCGCCGACGTCACCGCCGGCAACGCCGCGATGCGCGTGATCGCCGAGCGGGAGCCGCACCGCGTGCGCTGGTACGTGACGGTGAATCCGAACTACACGGCGCACGCGCTGGCCGAGATCCGGAACGCACGCCAGGATGGTGCGATTGGCGTGAAGCTGCTGGCCAGCCGCCGTGCTGACGACGCACTGCTCGACCCCATCTGCCAGCTCGCCGCGGAAGCGGGCATGCCCGTGTTGCATCATATCTGGCAGCACCGCACCCGCGAGTGGCCCAATCAGGAGATCAGCGACGGCGCCGACCTCGCGCGACTTGCCGCACGTCATCCGCAGACGCAGTTCATCCTCGCGCACCTCGGCGGGGGCGGTGACTGGGCGCACACGCTCTCCGCAGTGGCAGACAGTCCCAACATCCATCCCGACCTGAGTGGGAGCGGCATCGACCGCGGCATGCTCGACGCCGCCATCCGTGCGCTGGGCGCAGGTCGCGTGTTGTGGGCCTGCGACCTCACGATGGAGACCGGGCTCGCCAAGCTGCGCGCGCTGGCGCACGTGGGGCTCACGGACGACGATCTCGCCGACATCCGCTGGCGCAACGCCGTTCGCCTCTTCGGCGCAGCGGCCTTCCCCATGGTGCACGCATGATCGACGTCGCCACCTGGATCGGGCCATATCCCTTTCGCGACGTCCCGCATCCCGAGCCTGCCATCCTTGCCGGCGTCGTGGAGCGTGAGGGACTGAGCGGTGCATGGGTGGGGTGGCTACCGGCCGCGTGGCAGCGCGATCCTGCGCCTGGGAACGAGCACCTGCTCGCCGCGCTGTCGCCACATCCCACGCTGCATCCGGCGCCGGTGGTGCGGCCCGATTGGCCGCGTTGGGAACGGACGCTGGACGATCTGCTCGCCCGGCGCGCCGTCGCCATTCGCGCCTATCCCATGCACTGGGGGCTCCCACCGGCGAGCGCAGCGATGCTGGCGCTCGGTGCTGCGTGCGCTGAGCGGAAGGTGCCGCTGCTGCTGACAGTGCGGTTCGAGGATCTGCGGCAGCGTTCAGCACTCGACGTGGCCGCTGATCTCACCGCGGCGCATGTGCGCGCGCTTGCCCGCTCGCATCCGGACATCCGCATCGTGATCACCGCGGCCGGTCGCGACCTCATCGAGGAGACGCACTGGGGTCTCACGCCCGAGGAGCAGCAACGGGTGCATTGGGATTTCGCGTGGGTGTGGGGCCCGCCCGAAGAGCACTTCGCGCATCTCATCCGCACACTCGGCCCCGCGCGATTCGTTCATGGGTCGCACTGGCCCCTGCGTCTTGTGCAGAACTCGCAGGCCAACCTGGATCTGCTGCCCGACGAACTGCGTGCGGTAGCAATCACCGACGCCGAGACGCTGGCGAAGACGGTAGGGAAAAATCCGACTTGACCACCCATTGCAGTGGCGGGACCTTCTCTCAGCCAGGCTGCCTGAGTGCGGGGGACCCCGCTCGCGGGCGCGAACGGCGCGTTCGCCTTGCGGCAGCTACCACGCCCGATCAGATTTGCTGGCTGCAGGTGCTTGTGAAATCGTTCACAAGAACCTCGTGCTCCTGTTTTCCTCGACCCCACCGCAATGACGCAGCGAAGGAAGTGGACCGCGATCCCGGGGCTCCTGCTCCTGGCGATCGGCGCCGTCATGCTCTCCGCGTACAGTGGTGCCTCGTCCTCGCAGGGACGCGGGCCCGATCAGCCGATCGCCTTTCCGCATACGAAGCACGCGGGCCCCGTCGCCACGGGCGGTCTCGGCATGAACTGCCTCTACTGCCATAACAACGCGAACAAGTCGGCCGACGTCGGCATGCCCGCGGTGGCCACCTGCATCGGCTGTCATACGACGGTGTCGGGAACCACTGACCAGGCAAAGCAGGAAATCACGAAGCTTCGCAAGTACGCCGCCGACTCGCTGCCGATCCCGTGGGTGCGCATCCACAAGGTGCCCGAGTACGTCCACTTTCCGCATGTCCGCCATGTGAACGCTGGCGTCACCTGTCAGAGCTGCCACGGTAAGATCCAGGAGATGCCGAAAGTCTATCAGTACGCATCGCTCAACATGGGCTGGTGCATCAACTGCCATGTGAATGGCTACGATCCGAAGGAAGGGCAGAAGGCCGCTGGCTATGACAGCGTGCCACCCGCGAAGTACAACGGCGGTGTGCCGTTTGGAACGCCAGGCTCCTACGCCGGCATCATGACGACGGGCGCAAAGCCGCCTGCCGTCACGGTGGACACGAACGTCCATGGCGCACGACTCGCCACGCCCTCTGTTGAACGCCGCCGCGCGCGCTACGACTGCGCCGCGTGTCACTACTAGTCAGTCCGAGGACCCACTCATGACGACACCCACAGGAACCCCCGGCGTCAAGCGCCGCGAGTTCCTCAAGGTCCTCGGTGCAGCCGGTGCCACTGTCGGTACGGTGGGCTGCAGTTCCGAGAAGGTCGGCAACCTGATTCCGTATCTCGTGCATCCGGACGAGACGGTGTCGGGCACGTCGACGTACTACGCCACCACCTGTCGCGAATGCGCGGCGAGCTGCGGCCTCATCGCCGAAACCCGCGACGGACGCACCACCAAGCTGGAAGGCAATCCGGATCATCCGCTCAATCGCGGCGCACTGTGCGCCCGCGGACAGAGCGCTCTGCAGGGGCTCTACAATCCCGATCGCCTGCGCGGCCCCATGCAGAAGGTGAATGGCGCGTGGCAGCCGATCGAATGGGATGCTGCCCTCTCGCTACTCAGCCAGAAGCTCGGCGAATCCCGCAGCCGCGGCACGGCGGCCGGCAGTGTGTTCCTCAATCAGCATGAGTCGGGCAGCTTCCCGGTTCTGCTCGACAACTGGCTCGCCGGGTTCGGCATGCGGCCGCATCTCAGCGTGGACTTCGAAGCCGACATGGCTGCGATCGAAGCCAATCGCCGTAGTTACGGGGTGTCGTGGCCCAGTCTGTCGTTCGAGGATGCCCGCCTGATCGTGAGCTTTGGTGCCGACTTTCTGGAGACGTGGGGCATGTCGGTGCCGCAGCAGCTCGGGTTTGCCAACGCCCGGGCGAACCCAGAGACAGCGCCGCGCCTGGTGTACGTCGGACCGCGTCGCTCGCTCACCGGCCTCAACGCAGACCAGTGGATCGCCTGCAAGCCCGGCACCGAGCTCGCCATCGCGAATGCGCTGGCCGGCCGCGGTTCCGTTGCTGATGCCGCGAAGACGAGCGGAGTCGCCGAGGCGACGATTGCGCGGCTGCAGCAGGAACTGGCGAGCGCAGGCCCTGTGTTGGCGCTCGCGGGCGGGACGGCCGCCAACGCGCTGGAGCTCGCGCTCGCGGTCGCCTCCATCAACCAGGCGCACGGCGCCGTGGGCACCACGATCCTTCCGGGCAAGCCGCACGGCGGATTCGATGGCCTCTCGTCGTTCGGCGACGTCGTGGCCTCCGTCGAGCGCATGCGCGCGGGGCAGGTAGGTATCGCCTTCGTGCGCGGTGTGAATCCCGCGTATGCGATCCCTGCGTCGTATCGCTTTGCGGACGCCTTCGCGAAGGTGCCGTTCAAGGTGAGCTTCTCGATGTTTCCGGACGAGACCACCGAGCTCTGTGATCTCGTCCTGCCCGATCTCCACTCGCTCGAATCGTGGGGCGACGCGGATGCCGGTCGCGGACTGATCGGCCTGCAGCAGCCGGCCATGGATCCGGTCTTCAAGGGGACGCGCGCCACGGCCGACGTCCTCATCACGCTCGCGCAGAAGGACCCGTCGAATGCCGCCCGCTATGAGCAGCGCGACTATCGCAACTGGCTGATCTCGCGTTATCCGGGAGGCGCTTCGGCGTTCGGCGCGGACCTGCAGAAGGGGGTGGCTCCGGGCAGCATGACCCCTCGCTCTGCGCCGGCCAGCAGCGCCACCCTCGTGGCTGCGCCGCCGATGGAGAGCACAGCGGGCAATATGTATCTCGTGGTGTATCCGTCACCCGTGCTCGGCGACGGCCGCGGGGCGAACAAGCCGTGGCTGCAGGAGCTTCCAGACCCCGTCACCAAGGTGCTGTGGAGCTCATGGGTGGAAATTCACCCGTCGACGGCGCACCAGATGGGGATCGAGCGCGGCGACATTCTCGAGGTGACGACCGCAAGCGGCAAGGTGCGCGCGCCGGCCTATCTCTATCTCGGCATCCGTCCCGATACGGTGGCGCTCGCGCTGGGACAGGGCCATCGCAGCGGCGTGAAGCTCGATGACTTCGAGCCCAAGCACGCCGATGCGCATGTCATCCAGTGGGGCTATGGACGCTACGCCCGCAACCTGGGCGTGCGGGCAAGTGACCTGATCGGCGTGGGCGGCAACGCGGCGGGTGGCGCGATGCTCGTGTCCACAAAGGCGAAGGTCGAGCGGACCGGCGACGAAGAGACGCTGGTGTCCACTGAAGGCTCAGCGCGCCAGCACGGGCGTGGCATTGCGCAGGCGGTTCCGATCACGGCGCTGCTCGCCGGTGGGGCCGCCGCGGAGGGTACGCACGGCGAAGTCTCCACCGCTGCCGAGGTGAAGGCCGTGGGGCCTGAAGCCCCTCATGGCGAAGAGCACATCCCGGGTGAGGCGAGCCATGCCTTCCTGCCGGGGCTGCGCTCGCCCGTGGCTGCGGATGCGCAGGGACAGCTCGGCGCCCCGTCGTCCGAAGACAAGGGGAAGGACAAGGGGATCTACGCGCCGGGTCACTGGTCCGGTATGGCCAACCGCCGCTGGGCCATGACCGTGGATCTGGCGCGCTGCACCGGCTGCTCCGCCTGCGTCACCGCGTGTTACGCCGAGAACAACATTCCCACAGTGGGCGCGCCGTGGCAGAACGCCAGCGTGTTCGCAGTGTCGAAGGCCGGATTCAACATCACGCGCGGTCGCGAGATGAACTGGATTCGCCTGGAGCGCTATTTCGAAGGCGCGGATTCGGGCGAGTTCACCGAGGACTTCGAGGCGCGCTTCGTCCCGATGATGTGCCAGCACTGTGGCAACGCACCATGCGAGCCCGTGTGCCCGGTGTACGCCACGTACCACTCCCCGGACGGCCTGAATGTGCAGGTCTACAACCGCTGTGTGGGCACGCGCTATTGCAGCAACAACTGCCCTTACAAGGTCCGCTACTTCAACTGGTTCGGATACGGCGAGGAGGATCGCAAGCAGTACGCCTTCCCGTCGCCGCTCGACTGGCAGCTCAATCCCGACGTGACGGTGCGCACGAAGGGCGTGATGGAGAAATGCTCCTTCTGCGTCCAGCGTATCCGCGAGGCCGAGACGCGGGCGAAGACCGAAGGACGCGAGGTGGTGGCCGACGAGTTCACCACGGCGTGCGCGCAAGCGTGTCCCTCGCGCGCCATCATCTTCGGGGATGCCGCTGATCCGCGCTGGAGTGTGTCGAAGCTGGTGGAGGATCGACGCGCCTATCACGTATTCGAAGAGCTCAACACCTATACCGCGGTGGTCTACTTGAAGAAGGTCAACCATCCGGCGCCGGCGCTGCCGGCCAGGGCGTAGGAGGCGCGACGATGGCTACCATGGCAAAGCCGCGTCCCACCGACGACCATCTGCAGGGGTCGAACGTTCCCACCGCAGGCAATCGCCTTCCGGGGGTGCTCGACTACCAGCAGGTCGATCGGGAAATCATCGGCACGCTGCAGCCCACGCTGGGCTGGTTCGCATCGCTCGGGGTGTCGATTCTCTTTCTGATGGTCGGCGCCACTGCCTGGATCTATCAGATCCACGAGGGTCTCGGCGCCGCGGGCTATCAACCGCCGGTGATGTGGGGCGTGTACATCGTCACCTTCGTGTTCTGGGTGGGTATCGGCCACGCAGGCACGCTGATCTCCGCCATCCTGTATCTCTTCCGAGCCGGCTTCCGCACCACGATCTACCGGGCCTCCGAGGCCATGACGGTGTTCGCGGTGATGACGGCGGGCCTGTTCCCGATTCTTCATCTGGGACGTCCGTGGAAGTTCTTCTGGCTCATTCCGTATCCCAACTGGCGGCTCATCTGGCCCAATCCCAAGTCGCCTCTGGTGTGGGACGTGTTCGCCATTCTCACGTACCTCACCGTCTCGGCCACCTTCTTCTACGTGGGACTGGTTCCTGACATCGCCGTGCTGCGCGATCAGGAAACCAATCCCATCCGCAAGCGCATCTTCGCCGCGCTCGCGCTGGGCTGGCGCAACAGCGACACAGAGTGGCGTCACTTCACGCGGGCATATCTGTTCCTGGCCGCCTTTGCCACGCCACTCGTGCTCTCGGTGCACTCCGTCGTGTCGTTCGACTTCGCGATGGCGCTCACACCAGGATGGCACGCAACGATTTTCCCGCCGTACTTCGTGGCGGGCGCAATCTTCTCCGGTATCGGGATGGTGTTCACCATCATCATCCCGCTTCGCAAGTTCTTCAAGCTGGAGCATTACGTCACCATCAACGACCTCGACGCGGCCGCCAAGCTGTGCCTGTTCACCTCGATGGTCGTTGGACTCGCGTATCTCACGGAGTTCCAGGTCGCCTGGATGTCGGGCAACCGAGTGGAGCAGGAGTACTTCTGGAATCGCGTGTTCGGCCAGTGGGCGTGGGCTGCGTGGATCATGCTGATCTGCAACATGGTGCTGCCGCTCTCGCTCTTTTCGCAGAAGCTCCGCCGCAATACCAGGTGGCTCTTCGTCCTCTCGATCTTCATCAACATCGGGATGTGGTTCGAGCGCTTCGTGATCGTGGTTCCCTCGCTCTCGCACGAGTTCGAGCCCTGGCAGTGGGGGGGATACGCTCCCACTTGGGTGGACTACTCCATCCTGCTCGGCTCCTTCGGCTGGTTCTTCATGTGGTTCCTGCTCTTCATCCGGCAGCTCCCCGTGATGGCGATCTCCGAGGTGAAGGAAATCCTTCCGCCGCGGATTGGCGGCGGGCATCAGCATGTCGCGCATGATCTCGATGCCCCGACGACCCATCCCACCCTCACCGTGGGGGATGCCTGATGCAGGGAGTACGCGCCAACTTCGCGGAGCTGGATTCCACCGTCCACGCCATCGAGGATCTGCGAAAGCAGAACTTCCGGGACATCTCCGTCTTCAGCCCGACCCCGCGTCACGAGCTGGAGGACGCGATTGCCGCTCCGCCCAGCAAGGTGCGCGTCTTCACCCTCATCGGTGGACTCGCCGGACTGACCTTCGGGTACTGGATTCCCATCTGGATCTCGGACTACTGGCCCATTGTCGTGGGCGGCAAGGCCGTGGCCAGCTGGATTCCCTACACCATCATCGGTTTCGAGCTGATGGTACTCGTCGGCTCGCTTTCCACCGTGTTCGGCATGTTCGCGCTTGCCCGTCTGCCAAAGCTCACCCTCACCGTGGGCTACGATCCGCGGTTCAGCCATGGCGACTACGGAATCTTCGTGGCCGCTGGCCCCGACCGATCCAGCGAAGCCACATCGCTGCTGCGCAAGCATGGCGCGTTCGAGGTGTCCAATGAACGCTGATCACGCCCGTCGTGCTCGCACCGTCGGCCTCTCGATCGCCGTGCTCGGGCTGAGTGCATGCTCGTGGTTCACGGATTTCAAGGAGCAGCCCAAGTTTGATCCGTGGGAGTCCACGAGCGACTCGATTCCCGCGCGCGGCAATCCGCAGAACTCCGTGTCGGTATACGGATCGGCTGCCCCGGGATTCGTGATCAGTCGCAGGCCACTGCCCGCCGTGATCGACTCCATGTCCGGCATTCCCAATCCGATTGCCGTCGACGCGCGGTCACTGGACATTGGACGGAAGTACTACACCATCAACTGCGCCGTCTGCCATGGCTTCGAGGGCAAGGGAGACGGGGCCGCCGTGAAGTACGGCGTGTACGCGCCGCCCCTGGTCGGCGCCAGCGCCGAAGGGCGCAGCGACGGCTACATCTGGGGCATCATGCGGAATGGGCGCGGCGGTATGCCTTCCTACAATCGCATCGAGGAACTCGATCGCTGGGATGTGGTGAACTACGTGCGAGGGTTGCAGGGCCGTCATCAGGTGGCCACCGGTCCGGTTGGTCTGCCCGGGGAAACGGGGGACAAGGTGCCGGGCTACACGCAGATGGGTCCCACGCGCCCGTCGCCGTGGTATATCCATGCGGGTTCGCAGGCCGGACCCACGCGAGGTATGCTGTCCACGATTGTCGATACCACACTGCGCACCATGCCGGTCGAGGGCGTTGCGGGAATTCCCGCGCCGGGCAGCGCGCCTGCCACCGTACCGCACGACACGCTGACGCCGGTGACGCCGGAGGGTGCGCGATGAGCCTGCATCACATTCACGTTCCCACGCGCGATGAGGTCATTCGCGCGTCTGCGAAGCCCACGCCGCGCGGCCTCACGCAGGCCGCCATCGGCCTCGCGGTGCTCGGACTCGTTGGTTTCGTGGCCGCACTGCTCACCGATCCCGATCGCGCCTGGCGCGCCTATCATGTGAGCTGGCTGTTCTTCACCTCGCTGTCATCAGCGGGTGTCGTGTTCGTTGCGGTGCAGCGCATCACCACCGCGCGCTGGTCGCGGTCGATCATCCGGTTCATGGAAGGCTACGTCGCCTTCCTCCCAGTGGCCTTCGTGCTCCTGCTGCTCAGTCTGTCCTTCGGACGTGCGCACATCTTCCCGTGGACCCACGAAGTGCCGCCGGTGCATGAGAAGGTTACCTGGTACAACGGCACCTTCCTCACCGTTCGCGTGATCGTTTCTTTCGCGGTGATCACGGCCCTGTCGCTCTGGTACATCTACACCTCCGTGCGGCTCGACGTCGGGCTCGTTCCCGAGGCCGGATCAGGGTGGGCAGCGGGGCTCCGCGCCCGGATGCGCTCCGGCTTTCGCGACGAGCGTCGCGAACTCCACAGCACGCATTCGCTGCAGGGCAAGCTCGCGGTGTTCCTGACGCTGGCGTTCGGGTACGGGTGGTCCATCCTGGCCTTCGACCTCTCCATGGGGCTGTCGCTTCACTTCCAGAGCACCCTGTACGGCTGGTGGTTCTTCATGGGCGCCTGGCTGTGCTCACTCACCCTCTTTACCCTGCTCGTTCTGGCGTGGCGCCGGTTCCTCGGCGCCGACGCGCTCATCACCGACAATCATTTTCATGATCTGGGCAAGCTCTGCTTCGCCTTCACAGCCTTCTGGGGCTATCTCACCTTCAGCCAGTTCCTGATCATCTGGTACGGCAACCTGGGTGAGGAAACGCACTGGCCGCGACTCCGTCTCATCGATCCGTGGGTGAACTTCAGCGTGTCTGCGGTGATTCTGGTGTTCTTCGCGCCCTTCTTCGGGCTCCTCTCCAAGGCCGCGAAGCTCTTCAAGCCCACGCTGGTGCTGTTCACCCTGATCAGCCTCGTCGGCATGTTCCTGGTGCGCTATCTCGAGGTGTATCCCTCGCTCTACGGTGAGGCCGCGGGCAATCCCTTCGGCGTCGTCGAGATCGCGGTGGCGCTCGGGTACCTGGGGCTCTGGGGCTGCTGCTATCTCGCCTTCATGAACGCCTTCCCGCGCATGCGCGTCACGCTGATGACGTCGCCGTACCGGGACGAGGTGCAGGTGCCGGTGAACGCGGAGACGATGGAGCCGCTGCCGGCGCACGAGTAGCCCATCCTGTCGCCCTGAGGCCCACCCTGTCGCCCTGAGCGAAGCGAAGGGCCTGCAGGTGCAGGCCTCAGTCCAGCATTGCGCGCAGCGCACCCAGTGGCATGGCTCCGCTCTGGCGCTTCACTTCCTGCCCGTTGCGGAAGACAATCGACGTGGGAATGCCGGTAATGCGGAACCGCTCCGCGGTCTGCGTCGCGGCCTCGGTGTCCACCTTGGCAACGAGAGCGGTTCCTGCTCGCTCGTGCGCCAGTGCATCCACGCTGGGCGCCATCATCTTGCAGGGGCCACACCAGTCGGCGTAGAAGTCCACGAACACCGGCAGGTCGGTCCCATTCACGGCGGCGTCGAAGCTCGCGTCGTCCAGCAGTGCCGGGCGACCCAGTTCCAGGGCACTGGCGCAGTGTCCGCACTTCGGCCCCGACTGCACGCGATCGGCACGCACCCGGTTCATTCGGTGGCAGCGCGGGCAGGGCAGGGTGATGCGCGCGTCGGCGGTGGGGGAGTCGGCCATCGGGGTCGCTTCTCCGGTGAAGGGAGTGTTGTTAGTTTTAGGGCTTCACACTGCAAGAACGGGGCGTTAGCTCAGCTGGGAGAGCGCCTGCTTTGCAAGCAGGAGGTCATCGGTTCGATCCCGATACGCTCCATCCGTTGCTCGCTGCATCTGGATTTTCGGACGCCAGCCCCAGCGCTGGCGTCTGTCGTTTCCGCGATCGGTGTTGCGCACCGTGATACGGCGTCGCCGCAGGGCGTTCCGTCCCTCGCGCGGAATGTTCTTTGCCAAGATCAGGGCGCCCGTTCCGGGGCGCTTCCCAGCTCCCGCGTCCCTCCGTATGTCCTCTGCATCACCCGAACCAGGCGTCGCGCCCACCCCAGACGCCGACGAGCTTCGCGTCTCGCGGGTGCGGGCCCTCAGGGGCCCGAACTACTGGCGACTCGCGCCGGTGATCGCCTCCGACGTGCGACTGGGTGCGCTGGACGGCGTGGCCACGACATCCCTTGCCGGCTTCACCGATCGCCTGGTCGCAGCGCTGCCCTCGTTGCACGAGCACGCCTGTACTCGCGGCACGCCCGGGGGCTTCATCGAACGGCTGCACGAGGGCACCGAACTGCCGCACGTTCTGGAACATGTAGCCCTTGAACTCCAGACCCTCGCAGGGAGCAACGTGAGCTTCGGGCGCGTCGTGCATTCGGGCGACGCCGATGTGTGGTGGGTGATTGTGGAGTACGAGGAGGAAGACGTCGGCATCCAGGCGGTGCGCGAGGCGGCGCGGCTGATCCGCGCGTGCATCGCCGGCGCGCCGCATGAGACGGCGGCGATCGTGCACGATCTGGAGCGCCTCTACGAGAGTGTGCGGCTCGGACCGTCCACCGGCGCCATCGTCGAGGAGGCACGCCGTCGCGGAATTCCCGTGCGCCGCCTGAACTCGCGCTCGCTCGTGCAGCTGGGCATCGGTCGCAACCTCCGGCGCATCCAGGCCACGGTTACCGATCGCACGAGCTCCATCGCCGTCGACATCGCGCAGGACAAGGACGAAACCAAGCGCGTGCTCGGCAACATCGGTCTGCCGGTGCCGCGTGGCGATGCGGTGCGCGCGGTGGAGGACGCCGTCGATGTGGCCGAGGGCATTGGGTATCCGGTGATCGTGAAACCGCTGGACGCGAGTCACGGGCGCGGCATCTCGTCCCGGCTCGACGACGCCGAGGCACTCGCGGCCGCCTTCGACGTGGCGCAGGGCTTCAGCAGCCGAGTGCTGGTGGAGAAGTTCGCCACGGGTCATGACCATCGCGTGCTGGTGGTGAACGGCAAGGTGGTGGCATGCGCCGAGCGAGTGCAGGCGCGCGTGATCGGCGATGGACGTCGCACGATACGCGAGCTGGTAGATGCCGCGAACCTCGACCCGCGCCGCGGCATCGGGCACTCGAAGATTCTCACGCGTCTGCCGCTCGAAGAACTGACCGAGGCGTACCTCGCGAAGCACGAGCGTACCCCCGAGACCGTTCCGGCACGGGGCGAAGAAGTGTTCCTCCGCCAGACTGCGAATCTGAGCACCGGCGGCACCTCGATCGACCGCACCGACGAGATGCACCCCGATAACGTGACCGCCTGCGAGATGGCGGCGGCCGCGGTCGGATTGGATATCGCCGGCATCGACGTGATGACGGAGAACATCTCCGTGCCCTTCCGCGAGAATGGCGCGGTGATCATCGAGGTGAACGCCGGCCCGGGCATCCGGATGCACACGCATCCCACCGAAGGCATGGCGCGCGCCGTGGGCGCACCCATCATCGACATGCTCTATCCACTCGGCGTGGAGCCGGCTGTGCCGGTGATTGCGATCACCGGGACCAACGGAAAGACCACCACCACCCGACTGGTGGCGCACCTCTTCCGCAATACCGGCGCGACCGTGGGCTTCACCACCACCGACGGTGTGTACCTGCAGAACCGGCTCGTGATGGAGGGCGACATGACCGGCCCCTTCGCAGCGAACATCATTCTCACCAATCCCACGGTGGATGTCGCGGTGCTGGAAACCGCGCGCGGCGGCATCCTGCGCGCAGGGCTGGGGTTCGACGAGTGCGACGTGGGTGTCGTGATGAATGTGACGCCGGATCATCTGGGGCTGCGTGGCATTCACACCGTGGAGCAACTGGCCGACGTGAAGGGTGTCATCGCCTCTGTGGTGAAGCGCGAGGGTCACGCGGTGCTGAATGCAGACGATCCGCTCGTGTTCGCGATGCGCGATCGCACCGGTGGCGATCTCGTGTTCTTCAGCGCGCAGGAATACGGTGGGAACCCGCGCGTGGTGCAGCATGTGAATCGGGGTGGGATCGCAGCGGTCATCGAGGATGACACCTTCGTGATCCGGCGAGGACGGTTGCGCATCCCGATTGCCGCGGAAGTGGATGTGCCGCTCACGATCAACGGCACGGCCCGCTTCCAGCGGGAGAATGTCCTGGCGGCCATCGCCACCGCCTATGTGCAAGGCATGCGCTACGACGATATCCGCGCGGGCCTCCTGTCATTCTTCCCGTCGCCCGCCACCACGCCCGGACGCATGAACATCATCCGCGTTCGTGGCGGTGGGCGTGTGCTGGTGGACTACGCACACAACGCCGCAGCCATCGCCGGACTGGTGGACTTCGTCTTCCGCACTCCGGCGCGTCATCGCTACTGCGTGCTCACCGTCCCCGGGGATCGTCGCGACGATGACATCCGCAACTCGGGGCGTCTCTGCGCCGGTTTCGATCGGGTCATCATCAAGGAGGACATCGACCGGCGCGGTCGCGGACGCGGTGAGATCGCGGAACTGCTCACCGAAGGGCTTATCGCCGGCGGCCTGCCCGCCGATCGCATCGAGGTGCTGTACGAGGAGGGCGAGGCGGTAAACCGCGGCCTCGATCTCATCGAGGAGGAAGACCTCCTGGTGGTGCACGCGGACAAGGTGCCGCAGACACTCGCTATTGTGCGCGAACGAACGGTGCAGGGGTGACCGCTGCCGGGCGCCCCGAGGCGGCCTCCACCATCCGGATGACGTCGCTGCATTCCACGCGGGGCAAGAACTTCTGGTCGCTTCGGCCGGTCACGCGCCTGGACCTGGTCGTCGGCGAGTATGATGACGTGTCATCCGCTGATGTGCCCGGGATGACGGAGCAGCTCATGAGCACCATGCCCGGACTCATCGAGCATCGGTGCTCCATCGGCGAGCGCGGCGGATTCCTGATCCGTCTCAGGCGCGGAACCTACGCTCCCCACATCATCGAGCATGTCGCACTCGAACTGCAGACCATGATGGGGCACGACGTCGGTTTCGGGCGGACCCGGGGCGGCGATGTGGAGGGCGAGTACACCCTCGTGTTCGAGCACCGGCACGAGCAGGTAGGCCTGCGCGCCGCAGCGCTCGCGCTCGAAGCCGTTCAACAGGCGTTCGACGGCGTGCTCGAGAGCGTGGACTCCGCGGTGGCCGAACTCACAGCCCTCGCCAGGTTGCCGGATACACCGGGGCTGATCGCGAATGTCCTCTGCGGGATCACCGGCGGCGATGGCCGCGCCGAAGCCCAGAGTGCGCTGCGCGCGCGGCTGGCGGATCCCGCTGCGCTCGTGATCGATGTGGCCCCGAATTATCTTCTCCAGGCGGGCTTGCCCTACGCACGCTCTCGCATGGCTATCATTCTCGACTCGGCACTCACCGACGTGCCGGAGCGATACCGGGACGAGGAGCGCAGTATTCAACTGGTGAACGTCGTCAGCGATGCCGTCGAACGCGATGGCATGGTGATCTGCCCGGCGAAGAGCTGGGAGATCCAGGACTACGCGCGCGACTCGCGCTGTCGTGTGGCGGTGTTCACCATCGGCGCTCGGGTATCGCGCCGCGACGCCAAGCGCGCACGCGCCGCGGCCTTCGTGCGCGACGGCCGCATCATCATCGATGATTTCGACGGAGAGGTCGACGCGGGTGCGCTGCATTCCACGCAGCCACCCGCGTCGCAGATCGCGGCGGCACTCGCCGCATCCACCTTCCACGCGGGCCGCTGATGGCCGGCCGGCGACGGGCGATGGGACGCACCCCCTCGGTGAGTGCCCCGACGCTGG
>JBBSVF010000043.1:0-16136 GCA_038233745.1 Gemmatimonadales bacterium | reverse complement strand
TCGATGCGCCCGGTGCGCTCAAGGAAGCGCACGGTCTCGAGCGAGATTGCCCGCAGGAGCGACAGTTCGCGATCGTCCGGCGTGGCGCGGAAGGTGATGGCGCGCAGCGATCGCATGATGTGTTCGGGATATCGTGTCTTGAAGAACTGGATGGAATCCAGCGCGTTGAACGCCTCGACGAAGTAGCGCTCGAACAGCTCCGCGGTGGGAGGCGGGGCTTCCCTGCGCGGGCCACGCAATACACGGGTGGCGTCTCCGGCAGCCAGGTGAAGCTCGTAGAGCGCAATGAGCACCGCCTGCGCGAGGTTCAGCGAGGCGTGGTCCGTGGTGGGAATGGTCGCGGCGGCGTGCAGCCGGTCCAGGACTTCGTTCGGCAGTCCGTGATCCTCGCGCCCGAAGACGATGCCCACCCGCCCCGCCTCAACGTGTCCAAGCGCTTCCTCGGCCGCACTCCTGGGATCGAGCAGCTGCCATTTGGCGGCCCGGCGGCGGGCGGTATAGCCGATCAGCCGCACGCAGTCTGCGGCGGCCGCGTCGAAGGTGTCGTAGTGGGTGATGCCGTGAATGATGTCCCAGGTGTCGTGCGCTATGCCTTCCAGGCGCACGGTATCGTAAGCGCAGGGGTTCACGAGGCGCAGCGAGGACACACCCATGTTCTTCATCGCGCGGACGGTTCCGCCGATGTTCACGGGGTCCTGGGGCTCGAAGAGAATGATGGAGACTGCGTCGAGTCGGGAATCAGCCATCGTGCAGCGGGATCGCGATGAGGTGCAGTGGATCGTGACGGTCTCCACGAAGATAGACGAATTCCCCGGCGGCGCCCGAGAGCACCAGTTGACCGCGTCTTCGCTCACGCGATGGACCGATCTCGTTGACGATCACGTCCAGCTCCAGAACATCAGCTTCCGAAGGCACGTCACAGCGGAGGGATGCACGCCATCCGTCGTGTCCCATCGGCTGCCACTCGCCCTCGATGCGCAGATCGTGGGGCCACCCTCCCGCCGGCTGCATTGCCAGTGTCTCGGATCCGGGGACGGGGACAATGAGCAGTCCGCTCGCCTGGTCGAGAATGCGGAGGTAGAGCTGCAGCCCATCGCCATTGATCGCCGCGGGTTCGTTGTCGAGTGGGTTCTGCGCATCGAGCGACACGAAGCGCCGTGCCGAGTGCGGGACGGTGACGTCGATGTGCAGCGATCCGCGTTCGTGGCAAAGGGCGACGTCCGCCACTGGAGACCCCGCGTGATCCCAGGTGAGTTCCGAGCGTCGATAGTGCTCGCGGCCCAGATGAACAGTGACGGGCAGCGCGAGCTCGTGAGCTGCGTCCGGGGTCTCCTCATCGTCCTCGTCGAAGGTGATGGATTCGTCGTCGCGATCCACGATTCCATGCAGTTCGCGACGCTCGTCACCGCACGTCACGTCCCATCCGAATGCTGTGCGACGATGCGTGGAGCGAAGGTCTCCGATCGTGACGCACACGGCGTCTCCCTCAACCCAGACCGCGGGCTCGCCCGTCCACGACCAGACAACGAGACACTCTCCGCTCACGCCGGACATGCTGCGCACCACGAGTGGGCGCCGCTCCACCGTGCCGGGAGGTGCGGGTGCCATCGCGGTGAGCATGGTATCAGCAGGGCCACCGAGGGAAACACCGAAGAGCGGTGGGCCCGAGGGCGAATCGATTCGCAAGGTGACGTCCGCTGCGCGATCGCACGCTGCGACATCGCTGAGCCACTCGGCCGCTTGCATCTTTACGTCATCTACCGGCGTCGTGCGCGCGCCGGGCGCAAAAGCTC
This sequence comes from Gemmatimonadales bacterium, assembly GCA_038233745.1. GTDB lineage: Bacteria > Gemmatimonadota > Gemmatimonadetes > Gemmatimonadales > Gemmatimonadaceae > AG11. The sequence continues at coordinate 14,343 of JBBSVF010000043.1, read as the reverse complement.
CGTGCATCGGCAGGGAGACGACGGCGGGCGTGAGTGAATGCCAGCGCAACAGGTCGAGGCAATGTCCGCCAGAGAGCACGAGGGTCCGCCGAAGTGCCGTGTCCTGGATCCAGAGTTCTGACTCCACCCACGCCACATCATCGCGTGCGTCGAACGCCACCAGCGATCCCGCAACCGGTGGTTGCGATCGACCATTCACCAGCGGCGCATTGTGCGCGAGTGTGCTGCGGTACCAGTGGAGCGAGGGGTCGACGTACGATCCTGTTCCCGGATCCACGAGATATCGCGAGCTGCCGTGTATGAGAGTGACATTGAGGCGATCGGAATGCCCGTGCCCTCCGCCACCGTGCCCGTAGTCGAGTGAGGCATAGGCGTCGCCCGTATCCGCGCGCAGCACTGCCAATCCCTGACCGCCCAGCAGCACACTGGCGGGCCGCCATGGCGGCGCGTGTGGCAACTCGGGCGACGCAAAGAGCAGTGCGCGCCAGGAGAGATCGGCGCGCGAGAGGCGCTGCGCAGGCCCGTTGCGTTCCACGTCGGCGCTGGAGGCAAAGCGACGGGTCTCGCCGTCACTACCTTCGCCATCGTACAGCACGCCGAGCAGCGACACGAGCTCCAGTCCGCCGTGATCCGCGACCCCCAGCTCGCACGACTCGGCGAAGCGCGGTTGTCGCGCGCTCACGGCGTACGGCGAGTCGCGGCGGGAGGGAAAGGTGAGATCGGGCTGGAGACTGGCAAAGGGTGCGGCGAACCCCATCCGGTATCGCGTGAGCGCAGGCGCCGGGAGCTCCAGGCCGCTCTGCGCGGCGAGTTGCACGCCGTACCACAATCCGCGGTGCGCGAAGAAGTGGTAGTTCTCGCCTTCGTACCAGGTGCCGTCGTCCAGCAGCGCGCGTTGCATGTGCGACAGCAGACCGCTGTCTCCATGGATTGCGCGCTCGACCAGCGAGTGGTTGCCGAGCGCGACGCCTCCAGCCAGCATCGCCACATTGTTCCACACCTGCCGGTTGGACATTCCCTCGTCATACGTCGCGATCAGCTCAACCGAAGGTTCCACGAGTCCTCGGCGAAAATCGTCGCGCCCCGGGCGGTTACCCAGCATGTCGTCCGCGATGAGGAGCTGCAGCAGCCAGATGGATTCGAGATACGTGCTGAAGAAAGGGCGCGACGGCCCAAGCACATTGTCCGCGAGTGGATAGCCTGGGTATGCGTGCAGATAGTCTGCGAGCATGCGCTCCGCGAATCGCCCGTACTGCGGCCTGCCGGTGAGGCGAGCCAGCACCGCGGCGTGCACTGCGCGCTCCGCGAACCAGAGGTGCTGCCAGTACAGACGGAAGTCGTCGTGCTCACGTCCCACCTCCTCGCAGTCACACTGCGGGCAACGGTGGCGCGCCACGAAGGGATCGAAGTCGAGCTGCGCGCCATCGATCGCGCATCGACCACCGATCCGCGTGAGGCGCGCCTTGCCCGTTGGTACCCGCACCCGCACATCGCGCGCAATCACCTGGTCCAGCTCTGCGCACAGCCCCGCCGCCAGTGGAGCCAGCGGACCCGCGGCGACGGCGGTGCGCGCCGAGAGCTGATCGTCGGAGAGCAGGAGCGGAGTCATGGAACCTGCAGCGTCCAGTCGTGAATCGTCACCAGTTCGCCGCGCAGATCCATGCGCACTCCATGGAGCCGCCGAGACAGCCCCTGCACACCGCGGGCGCGATAGAGCCAGGTGGCGGGCGCCAGGGAGTCGAGATAGCTCGAGAGCGCTGCATCGCCTGCAGTTGCGCCGGGCGAGGTTGTGCCGGCGACTGCGCGTGCCTGCAGCAGCGAGTCCAGCACGAGGGTGTGAAAGCCGGTGTAGTCCAGCGCGCCGCCGCGCTGCGACGACGCGAACATGGCACGCAGTTCGGAGTGTTGGAGATCGCCGGGGATGCCCGCGAGCAGCATATCGTACGTTCGCGGGTTGGCGCGCGCCGCACTCAGGAACGCGCCCATCTCCGTCTGGCGGATACGCACCGTGATGCCGAGGGCGCCGAGGTCCGATTGAATGAGTTGCTCCACCACGTTCTCGCCACTGCCCACGGTGAGAAGCTCCAACTCCAACGGAAGACCGCCGCGCCGCCGGAGCCCCGTGGCATCGCGAACCCAGCCCGCGGCGTCGAGAAGGGAGTCTGCGGCGTGCGCGTCCGGCAAGGGAGCTCGCGCCGCACCCAGGACATTTGCGGAGGGTTCGCCGAATCCCGCCAAGGCGATCTGGACGATGCGGTTTCGGTCGAGCGCCAGGGAAATCGCCCGACGCACTCGTGAGTCATCGGTGGGCGCGCGCGTGGTGTTGAAGCAGAGTGCGACCGAGAAGTTCACCGGATACGAGAGCACGCGCAGTGTGGCGTCTTCAGTGGCCAACTGTGCCATGGTGGGTGCAATCCCCGCCATGTCCACTTCGCCACTGGCGAGCGCCGCGAACTTGGTGGTGGCCTCATCCACCACGGCGACCACGAGCCCGGCCGCTGCAGGTGGCCCGCCCAGCTCAGCGGGAAAATCCGGGTTCCGCACGAAAGTCCATCGAGCACCCGCCGCGCGACTGGCAAACCGGAAGGGACCACTCCCCACGGGCGACGTGTTGAACGCAGCGCCCCGGAACTTCGCGCGTGGCACCGAAGCCAGCAGGTGGGCCGGCAGGATCGGCAGCTCGGCGAACAGCGCATTCAGGGTTGGCTGCGACCCCCGGTACCGGAATTCGACGGTATGCTCGTCCAGCGCCCGGATGGTATCGAGTGCCGCAAGCTCGGAGCTGCGAGCGAATCCCGTGACGGGATCGCGCGCCGCCAGCACCGTGAAGGCCACATCGTCGGCGGTCACGGAGCGGCCGTCGTGCCATCGGAGTGCCCGTGACAGCACCATCGTCATCGACGTCGAGTCGCGTGACCAGCGCCAACTGCGCGCAAAGTACGGAACCTGCCTCAGCGAATCGTCCAGCCGCGTGAGTGTCACGAAGAGCGCGTACCGCTGGATCTGGCGCGAGAGCGGATGCACCGTGACAAGCGGGTTCGCGGATTCCAGATCGGCCCCGGACGCCAACACGATCACCCCGGGTTCACGCACTGCGCCGCCGCAGCCGAGTATCAGGCATGCGACCGCGGCGATGCCAGATCGCACGATACGCGTTGACGCCCGGTGCCCGGCGTGCGATATCATTGCGTGCCGACCTCCACCCTGCTGCGCGCCGTCCTGCGAGCGCTCGTGCTGTACTGCGCAGTGCTCACGCTCACATTCGTGCTCCTGCATCTGGCGCCAGGTGACACGGTCACGATGCTCGCGCCCGCCGACGCGAGCGCCGCTGATCTGGCGCGGCTCCGATCACAACTGGGACTGAACGAGCCGCTTGCCGTGCAATATGTGCGCTGGGTGACTCATTCGCTCAGCGGGGATTTCGGCGAGAGTGCGGCCCGCGGAACGACAGTGGCAGCGCTCATCAGGGACGCCCTCCCGGTTTCGCTCGCCCTTGGACTTTCCTCGCTGCTGCTCTCGTTCCTGCTCGGCACCGCGGCTGGCGTGCTGCAGTCTGCTCGTGCCGGCCGGTGGCCCGATCGCATCGGCACCGTCGTGAGCGTCGTGCTCGTCTCATCGCCCGCCTACTGGCTGGCCCTCGGTGCGGTTGCCTGCTTCACGTGGCTGGCCAGCCGCTGGAGCTTTCCTCTCTGGCTGCGTCTCCCTGCATTCGGTCTGGCGACCCCAGGCAGCGACCTGCATGGCCTGCCTCATCTTCGCGATCTCCTGCAGCATGCCGTGCTGCCCGTCGGCATCCTCGCGCTGATCGGCGCTGGCGGCGTGGCGCGCTATGCACGCAGCAGCGCGCTGGACCTCCGGGGCGCAGACTGGATGCGCACCGCACGCGCCAAGGGCGTCACCCGTCTGCGTGTGCACACAGTGCACCTGCTCGCGAACATGCGCGCGATCCTCATCACCCTGTTCGCGCTGAGTCTGCCCGGTGTCGTGGCCGGCTCGGTGTTCGTGGAGTCGGTGTTCGGGTGGCCCGGCATGGGACGCCTGATGGTGATGTCCATCATCGCCCGTGACTATCCCGTGGTGCTCGGCTGCACTGCGGCCTTCGCCGCGGTCGTGCTGTTGGCGAATCTCGGCGCGGAGCTGTTGCTGCCGCTGGCCGATCCGAGGCTCCGCGGACAATGAGCGGATTCCGCGCGCGGCCATCGACGCTCTGCTCGATGCTCTTTCTCGCGATGCTCACTGTCGCAGTGGTGGTGGGTCCTGCGGTGGCGACGCGCGATCCCACGCTGATCGGCGACGTGCTCGCGCGCCGGCTGGTGCCTCCACTGGGCCGCGATGCGCATGGTGGGCTCCATCTGTTCGGCACCGATCGCTTCGGGCGTGACATCGCGATGCGCATGCTGCTGGCAGGGCGGCTCTCACTCGCAGTCGGGATGATTGGTGCCATGGTAGCCGGTGTGGTGGGCACGCTGCTCGGCCTGCTCTCCGGCTGGCGACGCGGGGCAACGGACTGGCTCGTGACGGGCCTTGCCGACACACTGCTCGCGCTCCCACGTCTGGTGCTCCTGCTGGTGGGCGTCGCGCTGTGGACACCCAGTGCGCTCACGCTCCTCAGCGTGCTGGCGCTCACCGGATGGATGGGCATCGCGAGGCTGGTGCGCGCCGAGGTTGTCGGACTCGTGCGGCGCCCGTTCGTGGATGCTGCAACCGCGATCGGCGCTCCGCCACTGCGGGTGGCACTCAGACACGTGCTTCCGCACGCACTAGGCCCCGCGCTCGTGGCCACCACCATCGGCGTGGGCGGCGCGATCCTGCTCGAGAGCGGCCTGTCGTTTCTGGGGCTCGGCATCCAGCCGCCCAGCCCGAGCTGGGGCAACATGATCGCCGGGGGACGCGATCTGCTGGTGGTGGCGCCGTGGGTTTCGCTCGCGCCAGGCCTGCTCCTGGTGTGCACGGTGCTCGCGATCACGCTGCTGGGCGATGCGCTGCGCGATCGCCTGGCGGGGGATACAACGACGGTCAGCGCGCGATGATGGTGACGATCTCCTGCGGTTGCGCGGCGAAGTGGATTACTCCATGGGTGATCGTGAGCGGCACGAGGGGCTCTTCATCCAGCCTCGCGAGCCATGCGTCCGCGAAGGGCCGCGGAGATCCCCACGATCCCGATGTTGGGATACGACTCAGATTCCGGCAGCGCAGCACTACATGGCCAGCGCGCGTGGCCGGCAACAGTGCGCTGAACGCCAGCCCTGCCCCGGTCAGCTCCACGCCATGCGGTTCGATCGCGTGCGGCAGCCATGACCTCACCGTCTTTCCCTGCAGAGGATGCAGGAAATCCTCGGCGGCATGCTCGATCCGCATGCGCTCTGCATCGGAGTCGGCGCCGTGCAGGAGCACCGAGAATCGCGCGCAGAATGGACCCATGCTCTGCGCTTCGGGCACGGGCACCGGCCAACCGGCGTGCCCAGGGCGTTCTGGCAGATCGGCGCGGGAGAGCTCGCCGATTCCTCGCACCAGTGTGACGGCGATCGCGCCGTCCGGCAGCACTTCATACTCCGCCAGGCCATCGCTCAGCACCGTGACGCCCCGGTCCTGGGACCAGCGCGTGACCCAACGATGGAGTGGCGCCGACGCGATGACAGCTTCCGCGGAGTGCGCCGGTGCGACCGGCGTCTCGCGCGTAGCGGAGAGGAACGCTGCATCGGCCAGGACGGTGCCGGTGGGCAATCCAGTGTGGAACACGATGCGAAGGCGGTGATCGTGCGAGTGGCTCTCGCCGCTCAGCTCGAATACAGGGCAATCGCTGCCGGCGTCCAGTGACACCCGCAGTTCGAGCACATCGTGCGACTCCGCCGCGTGAGATGGCCATGAATAGCGCATCGCAATGCTGGCGCGCAACGGGCCGCGGTGCCTCGCCTCCACGACCTCGAGGGTTGGCGGCGGAAGCGCGTGGCGAATGGACGGCGTGTACGAGTCTCCCATATCGGATGCGCGCTCGAAGCTGATCACCTGATTGATCGACCAGCCGGAGCCCTGATCCAGCAGGGAGATTACGCCTGCGGAATCGATGGATACGCGAACACGTCCGTTGTCCATCACTTCATCGCTGATCGACACCGGCGCGGCGCGCAGCCCGTCGTGTACCGAGTAGTCGTCCAGCAAGCCGATCGCAAAACCCGGCACGGACGACACAGCCACGAGGCCCGTGATCTCCTCGACTTCGTCGGCGTCGGGGTAGTGCCGCGGCGATTCTGTCAGCTCCACCTGGATCTCGCGGGCGAGAAGTTGCACGCCCTGCGGAATCGCGTCGTCGTCACTCAACGTCGCGCTGACCGGGAGAGCGCTCGTTCCCGGCCCTACCGGCACATGGCGACGGAAGCGGGAGAATCGGAGCTCGGCGATTCCGCTGCGGACGCGCGCTGCCGGATTGCGGATCAGGATCGCCGGACTCCATGCGCCGTGCGAGACGCGCGCGGCCTCCGTGTCGTGACCCACCAGCGTGTCGCAGGCTCGCTGTTCGAGCACGGCGGCGGCGCTCAACACCGAATCCAGGCGCGCGTCCGCGGCGCGGGCGACGCCGTCGGTCGACGTCCCGCACAGGGTGTCGTGCGGATGAACCGCCAGCAGGTCGCGCCACGCAGCCCGCAGCAACGCCGCATCGTCACGGAGTGACGCACGCCGGCACTGGGCGCTCCACGGTTCCACATCGCGCAGTAGCGTGCGTTCGGCGCACGCATTGCGGCGCTTCTGTGCGGCGCGCGTCGCGAAGGTTCCCTGCAGGGTCCAGGTGTAGCCGTAGGAGTTCCGCAACTCGCCGCGAATGCGGGGCAGTGCGTGCAGCGGCGCAGCCTCCGTGAGGGCGGTCGCCACGGCGGCGAGCGACGCGGGCACGATGTGCACGGGCGATGCGGCGCGCCCCAGTACCGCCAGGGCCTGCGGGAGGTGGCGCTGCCGAGCGTGATGATCGGCGCCGTTGAGCAGCAGGGCGACGCCAGTGCTGTTGCGATCCAGCAGCGGTCCGCGCAGCCGGTCCCACCGCTCTGTCGCGGCATCCACGTCCAGCGGCAGTGAGCTTCCGATCTCGTACCCGGACGGAGGCAGGTGATACGTGAGAGCGGTCGCACCGGTCGGGCCTTCCCACGCGAGAAGATCGGCACGTGGAAAGGCTGCGCCGCCGGCCCCCCGCCACAGAACGATGAGCGAGCAGCCGAACCCCGCCGCCAACTCGGGGAGGATGGCAGGGTGACCAAAGGCGTCGGGACTGTAGAGCACCGGGGGGGCGGTGGCGTGCAGACGGCGCAGCGAGTCGCGGCCGGCCAGGAGATTCCGCACCAATGCCTCGCCGGAGGGAATCAGTCCGTCGGCCAGCACATACCACGGCCCGGCTTCGATCTCGCGACGCGCCAGCGCCGCGGCCAGGTCCGCCTGCCGTTCCGGTCGCACGGCGAGATAGTCGTCCAACAGGATGGTCTGGCCATCCAGGAGAAAGGCGGCGGCGCCGGTGAGCGGGTCGTCCAGCAACTCGTCGATAAGCGTGACGAGCGCCACGCGGAACGCGGCCGCCTCATGGTACCACTCGCGATCCCAATGGGTGTGCGATACGACGAGTACGATGGGTGGCGAGGACGGTGGCATGGGAGGCAGTGTGCGGCCGGCGCAACGCTCGAACAAGAGGCACACATGCACAACGGGGCGGCTCGCAGTGCGAGCCGCCCCGTTGCTGCCAGCCGTTCAGATCAAACTACGTTACGTCCCGTCAGCAGACGATAGACGATGACGATGAGGGCGATGACGAGCAGCAGGTGAATCAGGCCGCCGCCAACGTGCATCACGAAAAAGCCGAGCGCCCACAGAATGAACAGGATGATCGCAATCGTGAAGAGCATCGAAGAAATCCTCGGTGGAGGGAATGGAGCAGCAGTGCGGCCCGATTCAAGGCAACACTCGTACCGTGACGTCCGTCAGCGCGGCGCTCGGGTGATGAACTCGTTCTCCGGCGCTGGACCATGCGTCGCGCGGTTCGCGCGCGCAAGGAGGATCCGCGCGGCTCGCACGTCGTGCCCCACGTCGATCAGCAGGATCGCCAGGTCGCCCACGCCCCAGAGGAGGCCTGCCAGGACAATCAGGCGGCTCGCCTCGCCCAACAGCGTCGGAACCGCGGCGCCGCCCTGCGCCATCACGCCGGTCACGATTTCCGCCAGCAGCAGCAGCGCCAGAATTACCCCCATCAGCTTGAACAGCTTGGAGAGGTAGCGCAGCCCCACATACGGCTCCAGATCGCTCTGCCGGATTCCCGGGATCTCCACGGTGCCGTCATCGGCCTTGAGCACCTGACCCAGGCGATCGATCGGCCCCAAGGGTGGGGTCACCGTTGTATCTACTGCCCGCCGATGTTCTGTCATCATCCTCCTCCGGATCCGACCCAGCGGGCACGATAGCCACGCGAGTCGATATGTATGAAAGGACCGTGCCCGGACTCGGCCGGATACACGCCTGCCCCGCCAACCAGCTCCGGATGCGCAGCCTCCACCCGGTCCACGGCCTGCTGCATCACCCTGCTGTCCTGGATGTTCACCCGCCCGTCGTGATTCAGGTCGTCCATCACGCCGTCCTTGTTGCTGTCGATGAAGATATCGGCAGCGTCCCCGTACATGTGCCGGCTGAGTCCCGCCCTGCCCCCCGTGTTCCCACCGCCTGCATTGTACTGCGGGGACCGGAATCCGCTCATGACGGTCACCCCGCTCACATCGATGCCCCGCGCGGCAAGATCCGAGAGCATCAGTTCGAGCTTGTCCACATTTCGCATCTGGATCACCACGTACTTGGGCCAGACATTTCCCTGATCGTGCGTGAGAAAGTTGCGCAGCGTGAAGTGATCGGAAATGCGGGTATCCGCGTTCTGCTGGGTCACTTCGATGAAGCCCTCGGGGGGCTGATAGCGTTCGGACGGGGCCTTTTTCGGCGCGGACACCGCGCCGCCGCGCTCGCCGGGCCAGTTCCCGATGTAGTACAGCCCTACCTTGCCGTTCTGCTTCTCCGAGCGCGGCTTCATGCTGATCACATTGAAGTCCGAGATCGGCCGGATCGCATTCCCGAATGCCAGCGCCAGCCCAAAGATGCCGGGCGAGGGTACGACGGAGCTCGCCCCGCCCGTGGGCGTCTGTACCTGGAGGTTGCCCCCCGCCGGGAGCGAGTCGGCGGTAATCGCGGCGCCAGCGGTCCGGATCTGCACCCGCAGCTTGCCGCTGGTGCCGCGCAGCTGATTCGCCAGCGCATTGAGCGACGCGTCCGTGAGATACGCCGCGTTGGGTGCGTCACCGCTCGTGAGTGCCGCGGCGAGTCGGCTGGTGGCGCTGCCCGCCGGCGATCCGGGGCGCGAGCCGGCGGTTGCAATGCTCCAACTCCAGCCGATCACCAGGAGCGCCACAACGGCCTGGCTCCCGAGGTCCACGATTCGCTCGGCACGACGCGACAGGCCGATGCGCCGGCCGGTTGACCCCACCTGCGCGTCCGTCGAACTTGCGACGCGACGCGTGTCCTCCACCCTGCGATGGTCATGAACTCCCTGCTCGATCTCTTCCATCAGCTCACCAATGTCCAGCTCCTGGTTCGTACCGGCGGACTGATCGGGCTCTCCGCGATCATCTTTGCCGAAACGGGGCTGCTGATCGGCTTCTTTCTGCCGGGAGATTCACTCCTGGTGACGGCCGGGCTGCTGGCGACGCAGCCGTCGTTCGGGCTGAACATCGTCGTGCTCGCGCTGGTCCTGGCGATTGCCGCGATTCTGGGCAACTCGCTGGGGTATGCCGTGGGCAGGTACAGCGGTCCTCGGCTCTTCACGCGCGACGATTCACTCCTGTTCAAGAAGAAACATCTGGTGCGGGCGCAGGAGTTCTACGAGCGCCACGGCGGCAAGACGTTGGTCATTGCGCGTTTCATGCCCATCGTGCGCACCTTCGTGCCGGTGGTGGCGGGCATGGCGGGCATGAACTACCGCAACTACACGGCCTACAACGTGCTGGGAGCAGTGCTGTGGATCTGGTCCATGCTGGGAATCGGGTACTTCCTGGGCCGGATGATCCCCGGCGTCGAGAACCACATCACGAAGGTCATCATCGCGGTGATCTTCCTGTCCCTGCTGCCGGGTCTCATCTCCTGGCAGCGCGAACGCTCGCGCATCGCCCGAGACTCGGCGCGCTGACGAACTGACGACCGACACCACGGAGAGCCGCATGGCACACACGCTTCCCCCGCTGCCCTACGCCCCGAACGCACTGGAGCCACACATCGATGCCCAGACCATGGAGATTCATCATGGCAAGCATCACCAGGCCTACGTCAACAACCTGAATACCGCGCTCGAGAAGGCGCCCGAGCTGGCCGACAAGCCGGTCGAGGACCTCCTCCGCAACCTCGGCGCCGTACCCGAGGCCATCCGCACCGCGGTCCGGAACAATGGCGGTGGCCACTACAACCATTCGCGCTTCTGGAAGTGGATGGCGCCGAACGCCGGCGGTGCGCCCACCGGTGCACTGGCCACGGCGATCACGAGCGCGTTCGGCGACTTCGAGAAGTTCAAGGAGCAGTTTGCCGCGGCCGGCGGCAGCCGCTTCGGTTCGGGCTGGGTGTGGCTCAACAACGATGGCGGTACGCTGAGTATCTCGAGCTCTCCCAACCAGGACAACCCGCTCATGGATGGAAAGCCGGCCCCCATCCTCGGCCTGGATGTCTGGGAGCACGCCTACTACCTGAAGTACCAGAACCGCCGTCCCGATTACATGAAGGCGTGGTGGAACGTCGTCAACTGGCCCGAGGTGGCGAAGAGCTTCTCCGCCTGACCCTGTCCCGCGTGCAGTGGAAAGGGCCGGCACTCGCACCGCGAGTACCGGCCCTTCGCCTACTGTGCCGCCTCGCCCTCGAGATACGTGTACCCCTCGAGCCCGGCGACATAATCGGCGATGAAGGCATTGGCGTCGGCACGGGTGATGTGCTTCATCGCCTGCACCTTGCGGCGGTAGGTCTGCAGCAGGTCGGAGGCGCGGAACTGCACATAGTTCAGCACTTCGGTCACGGTGTCCCCGTGCACGAGATCGGTGATCTCGTAGCCACTCCCGTTCAGGCGAATGTGCACCGCGTTCGTGTCGCCGAACAAGTTGTGCAGGTCGCCGAGAATCTCCTGATAGGCGCCGGTGAGAAAGACCCCCAGCATGTAGCCCTCGCCATCGCGCCACTCGTGGAGCTCGAGCGAGGGGACGCCCGTCTTTCCCCCCACGAAGCGGTCGATCTTGCCATCGCTGTCACAGGTGATGTCCTGCAGTGTGCCGCGGCGCGTGGGCTCCTCGTTCAGCCGATGGATGGGCATGATCGGGAAGAGCTGATCGATGGCCCAGCTGTCGGGGAGCGACTGGAAGAGCGAGAAGTTGCAGAAGTAACGATCCACCAGCACCGCATCCAGATCGGTGATGATCTCCTCGTACTCATCGCGATTCTGCTTCACCACCCGGGCGATCGAATTCACGATGGCGTGATACATCTGCTCGGCCAGCGCCCGCTCCCGCAACGTGAGCACGCCGCTGGCAAAGAGCTGCTGCGCGCGCTCCTTGTCGAACGTCACATCGTGGAAGATCTCCTTCACCCGGCGGCGCTGCAGCTCTCCGTCGCCGAGCGCGGTGTAATCCTCGTACATCTCGTGCAGTATCGCGTGGTCGTCCTCGTCCAGCGCAGGCACGGGAATCTGCATCACCGATTCCACGTCGATCACCTTCAGCAGCAGCAGTGCGTGATGCGCGGTGAGTGCGCGGCCGCTCTCGCTGATGACATGCGGCATGGGCAACTCCAGCTCGCGACAGGCTTCCGCCAGCGTGTAGATCACGTCGTTCGCGTACTCCTGCAGCGAGTAGTTCACACTCGCATCCGACGTTGAGTTCGTGCCGTCGTAATCCACGCCCAGCCCGCCCCCCACGTCCACGTGCGTCACATCCACGCCGATCGCGCGCAGCTCAGCGTAGAAACGCGCGACCTCCTGCAACCCCGCCTTGATGTACCGGATGTCGGTGATCTGCGAGCCCAGATGGAAATGGATCAACCGGATGATGTCGAGACGGCCCGCCGCCCGCAGCTTGTCCACCGCCTGCATGAGCTGCGCAGCATTCAGTCCGAACTTCGACTTCTCCCCTCCACTTTCCTTCCAGCGGCCGTACCCGGTGGACGCGAGCTTGATGCGGATGCCGGCCGTGGGCGTCACCCCCAGCTCGTCGGCGACCGAGAGCAGGACGTCGATCTCGCTGAGCTGCTCGATCACGATGAAGACCTGATGCCCGAGCTTCTGGCCCGTGAGCGCCAGCCGCATGAATTCCTCATCCTTGTAGCCGTTGCAGACGATCAGGTGCTCCGTGCTGTCCGACAGCCCGAGCACGGCCTGCAGCTCGGGCTTCGATCCGCACTCGAGGCCCACGCCATGCTTGGCGCCGAACGAGACGATCTCCTCCACCACGTGCCGCTGCTGGTTCACCTTGATCGGATAAACCGTGGTATACCCGCCCACGTATCCGAACTCGGTGATCGCATTCTGGAAGCGCTCGCTCAGGGCCTCGATGCGCGACCGCAGGATGTCGGAGAAGCGCAACAGCACCGGCAGGGCGACGCCCTGTTCCTCCAGATCGCAGGCCAGCTCGTGCAGCGAGAGCTGTCGTTCCGGATGTTCCTTGTCGGGGCGGACGACCACATGTCCGCGCTCATCGATATCGAAGAAGCCTGCGCCCCACCCGTCGATATTATAGAGGGCACGGGCTTTCTCGATGGACCAGTCGGCCATGGGCGCGACGGTGGTTTCTGACGTCTCGTTTGCCATTCGTGAATGATAGCGGAACGCGGCTCAGGGAAAGAGCAGCTCCGTCGACCAGCCATCGGGCGCCCTCGTGTAGCGCACGCGCTCGTGCAGCCGGCTGGGCATGTTGTGCCAGAACTCGATGCGGTTGGGAAGCAGTCGGAAGCCGGACCAGTGCTTCGGTCTCGGCACCGGCTTGCCCTCGAACTGCGCCTCCAGCTCGGCGACGCGCGCTTCCAGCTCGCCGGGCTCGCGCGGCTCGCTCTGTCGCGACGCCCATGCGCCGATCTGACTGCCACGCTCCCGCGAGGCGAAATACGCGTCCGCCTCGTCGCTGCTCACCGGCTTGACACTGCCTTCCACACGCACCTGGCGCTCCAGAGGCTGCCAGTGAAAGCACATCGCGGCCTTCGGATTGGCGAGCAGCTCGCGTCCCTTGCGCCCCTCGTAGTTGGTGTAGAACACGAATCCCCGCTCGTCCGCCTGCTTCAGCAGGACAATGCGCACCGATGGCTGTCCGTCGGCACCAACGGTGGCGAGTGCGAAGGCCGTCGGCTCCGGGAGGAGCAGAGGTCCGATACCCTTCGCGGTGGCGAGCAACTCACTGAAGCGCGAGTAGGGTTCGTGGACCGGCGCCTTGTGACTCATCCGACGGCCCGCCGGCGAAAGCTCCGCAGACCCATGTACCAGAGAATTCCCGAAATGACGGAGAGCGCACTCATGGAGACCGGCAGCGGCATATGCGGCACCTCCGGTGTGAGCGAGCCTCGCATGCCCTCGGCCACATACACCAGCGGATTCACGAGCACGAGATATTTCATGAAGGGAATGGCATCGAGACCGCGCCAGGGATAGTACGCACACCCGAAGAAGATCATGGGCGCAATGATCACGCTGAACATCAACCCGATCTGCTGTGGTGCGATCGCCGTGCCGAGCCACATGCCGAGCGCGCTGAAGGCCGTGGCCCCCAGCACCGTGATGATGATGACGTCGCCCAGATGGGCAAAACTCAGGTTCGCGATGGGCCCCATGATCAGCCGCGCGATAGGAAGCACGAACAGCGCCGCGACGATGCCCTGAATCACACCAGAGACAATCTTCTCTGCCGCCACCACCCATGTCGGCACCGGTGCGAGCAGCCGGTCCTCGATCTCCTTCGTCCACCCGAAATCCTGCACCATGGGCAGCGCCACGCTCTGGATGGCCGATGTGGCCAGGCTCATCGCGAGAATACCTGGCAGCAGCGCCGCCTGATAGCCGCCGCGCACAAAGCCCATCTTCGGCAGCAGAAAGCCGAACACGATCAGGAAGAGCAACGGCTGCAGGATGGTGCGCAGCAGAAAATAGGGCAACTCGGAGCGGGCGACGCGAAGGTCGCGGCGCAACAGCGCGCCGAACACAGCCGAGGCGCGCACGGGGGATGCGGTGGCACTGGTCATCGATCGATCTGGCGGCCGGTGAGCGAAATGAAGAGCGTTTCCAGACTCGGCTCCTTGAGGGCGATGTGGCGCACGTGC
>JBBSVF010000042.1:0-16223 GCA_038233745.1 Gemmatimonadales bacterium | reverse complement strand
AATCCGACTGCGCCTTGTTGAAAAGCACGACGCACAATTCTTCAGTTATCAGATGAGGAGCGCGGCAACCCGCGCTTGGCTGGTTCAGAACTCCGAGGGCACAACAATGCCATCGCTGAATCAGGAAATCCTCGGACGCGTGCCGATTGTAGTCCCGCCCCTCGCTGTGCAGAATGCGATATCCTTGGTGCTCGGGTCGCTGGACGACAAGATCGAGCTGAACCGCCGGATGAACGCGACGCTGGAGGCGATGGCCCGTGCGCTGTTCCAGAGCTGGTTTGTGGACTTCGATCCCGTTCGCGCGAAGCTCGATGGCCGCGCGCCCTCCGGACTCGATGCGGAGGCGGCGGCGCAGTTTCCTGCGGCGTTTGAGAACTCACATCTCGGCCTTATTCCGCGCGGCTGGAGCATCAGGCTCGTCGGCGACGTTGTCGAATGCGTGGGCGGCGGGACACCCAGCACCACCGAGGCGAAGTACTGGCAAGGCGGCACACACGCGTGGACTACTCCAAGGGACTTCTCCTCGCTCGAGGCACCGATTCTCCTTGAGACCGATCGCAGGATCACTGACGAGGGGATCGCCAGGATTTCATCGGGGCTTCTCCCGGCCGGAACGCTGCTGCTCTCCTCGCGCGCGCCAGTCGGCTACCTCGCCATCGCCGCCATGCCGGTCGCGATCAACCAGGGATTCATCGCGCTGAAGGGCAACGAGCAAGCATCGAACTTGTTCATGCTCAATTGGTGTCAATCCAACATGGCTGAAATCGAGAGTCGCGCCACGGGCACTACCTTCGCCGAAATCAGCAAGCGGAACTTCCGTCCTATCCCGATGGTGCTACCACCGACGGAGCTGATGGCCGCATTCACAGATCGAGTCGCCCCTCATTATGAGGCGATCAGCTCGAATCTGCGCCAATCCCGTACCCTCGCCACACTGCGCGATACTCTGCTCCCCAAGCTCCTCAGCGGAGAGCTAAGGGTCACAGGCATCGAATCAGACCTGGTCACCGCCGAATGACCGACCAGCGCTCGCCGAGATCGGAGCTCATCCCCCATCAGACCGAGGAGGAGGAGGCGCGCATCCAATGCCGGTCTGAAGACGAGACGTTGTGGCTCATGCAGATCCACCTCGCCAAGCTGTTTCAGACTTCCGTCCCCAACATCAACACCCACCTCAAAGGCATCTACGCCGCCGACGAGCTGAGTGAGGCGGCAACTATTAAGTCCGGCTTAATAGTTCGCCACGAAGGAGCCCGTCGGATCGCGCGGAAGGTCGAGCACCCGCGCCGGAATACCGTCCACCACCGCCTCGACGAGTTCTTCTCCAAAGTTGAGTTCGACGCCACCCCAACTATTCGACAACATCGAATAGTTCGATCCAAGGGTGCCCGTCACGTCTCGCGCGCGATCGACCGCCTAAACGCGGTCACTCAATGACCCTCAACGAGTCCCACGTCGAACACGCCGCCCTGAGCTGGTTCGCCGAACTGGGCTACGCTATCGGCCACGGCCCGCACATCGCCCCCGGCGAACCCGCCGCCGAGCGCACCACCTTCGCCGACGTCGTGCTCACCGGTCGCCTGCGTGCCGCCATCGAGCGTCTCAACCCAGCCATCCCCGACGACGCGCGCGAAGACGCCCTCCGCAAGGTCGTGCGCTCCGACTCGCCATCCCTCGTCAGCGCCAACCGCGCGTTCCACGCCCTCCTGCGCGACGGCGTCCCCGTCGAGTATCGCCGCCCCGACGGCTCGATCGCCGGCGATGTCGTCCGCCTCATCAACTTCGACGATGCCTCCGCGAACGACTGGCTCGTGGTGAATCAGTTCACGGTCATCGAGGCCCACCACAATCGACGGCCGGACATCGTGGTGTTCGTCAACGGCCTGCCGCTCGCGGTGCTGGAGCTCAAGAACGCGACGGACGAGGACGCGACCATCTGGTCGGCCTACGCCCAGCTGCAGACCTACAAGGCCGAGATCCCGTCGCTGCTGCGCTACAACGAGCTGCTGGTGGTCTCGGACGGGCTGCAGGCTCGCATGGGATCGCTCACCGCCAACCAGGAGTGGTTCAAGCTCTGGCGCACGATCGACGGACAGGGCCACGCCCCAACGACAGCGCTCGAGTTGGAGGTGCTGGTCCGCGGGGTGTTCGAGCCGCTGCGTTTCCTCGATCTGCTCCAGCACTTCATCGCGTTCGACGAAGACCCGGACTCGGGGACGGTCGGAAAGATCATCGCGGCCTATCACCAGTTCTACGCCGTCAACGGCGCGGTCGAGGAAACACTGCGCGCGAGCGGCATGGGCGAGCCCTCCGCTGTGCACGAGTCGCTCGGTAGGTACTGGGCGGGAAGGATGGCCGAGGGAAAGCCAGGTGATCGCCGCGCTGGCGTGGTCTGGCACACCCAGGGGTCGGGCAAGAGTCTCTCGATGCTCTTCTTCGCCGGTCGCGTCATCCGGCTCGCTGCCATGCAGAACCCCACAGTGGTGCTCCTCACCGACCGGAACGACCTCGACGACCAGCTCTTCGGCCAGTTCCAGCGCTGCCACGAGCTACTCGGCCAGACGCCGGTGCAGGCGGACGATCGGGAGCATCTGCGAAAGCTGCTTACCGTGGCGAGCGGCGGAGTGGTGTTCACGACCATCCAGAAGTTCATGCCCGACAAGGGCGAGCGGATGCCCTCGCTCAGCAACCGTCGTAACATCATCGTCATCGCGGACGAGGCCCACCGCAGCCAGTACGACCTGATTGACGGACTCGCGCGTAACCTGCGCGACGCGCTCCCCAACGCGTCGTTCATCGGCTTTACGGGCACGCCGATCGAGAGTACCGACGCGAACACGCGGGCGATCTTCGGCGACTACATCAGCATCTACGACATCCAGCGCGCCGTGGTCGACAAGGCGACGGTGCCGATCTACTACGAAAGCCGGATCGCGAAGCTCGCGCTGAATGCCGCCGCAGTTCCGACGATCGACGCGGAGTTCGAGGAGATCACCGAAGGCGAGGAGCTCACCAGCCGCGAGAAGCTGAAGACGAAGTGGGCGGCACTGGAGGCCCTCGTCGGTGACCCGAAGCGCATCCGGCTCATCGCCGCCGATCTCGTGTCGCACTACGAGACGCGCGTCGAGGCGATGGACGGCAAGGCGATGGTCGTCTGCATGAGCCGGCGCATCTGCGTCGACCTCTACGACGCGATCATCGCCCTGCGCCCCGACTGGGCCGGCGCCGCGGCTGACGACGCCGAGTCGGAAAAGGGGAAGGCGTGCGTGGTGAAGGTGGTGATGACGGGGAGCGCGGATGATGGTCCGGACTGGCAGCCGCACATCCGCAGCAAGGATCGGCGTCGCAAGCTTGCCAATCGCTTCAAGGACAGCCGGGATCCGTTCCGCATCGTCATCGTGCGCGACATGTGGCTCACCGGGTTCGACGCGCCCTGCCTGCACACGATGTACGCCGACAAGCCGATGCAGGGTCACGGCCTGATGCAGGCCATCGCCCGCGTCAATCGCGTCTTCCGCGACAAGCCCGGCGGCCTGGTCGTCGACTACCTTGGCCTCGCCGATCAGCTCAAGGCCGCCCTGGCGACCTATACGGAGAGCGGCGGCAAGGGCGACCCGGTGCTCGATACGGCGCAGGCCATCGACGTCCTCCTCGAGAAACATGGCGTCGCCATGGGCCTGCTGCACGGCTTCGACATGTCGAAGTGGGTCGGTGGGTCGCCGAGTGAGCGGCTCGGGTTGATTCCGGCGGGGCAGGAGCACGTGCTACAGCAGCACGATGGCAAGCAGCGGTTCGTGAAGGTCGTCACCGAGCTGTCGCAGGCCTTCGCGCTGTGTGCGGCAACCGACGAAGCAAGTGCGCTTCGCGACGACATCGCCTTCTGTCAGGCCGTGAAGTCCGGGCTGGCCAAGTCGAGCAGGGGCTCCGGCAGGTCGCCCGATCAGCTCGACGCCGCCGTGCGGCAGCTCGTGTCGAAGGCCATCATCGCCGACGGTCAGGTGATCGACGTCTTCACCGCCGCCGGCCTGCCCAAGCCGGACATCAGCATCCTGTCCGATCAGTTCCTCGCCGACGTGCGAGGGCTCAAGTACAAGAACGTCGCCGCGGAGCTGCTCTCGCGGTTGCTCAAGGACGAGCTCCGCACAAAGGCAAGGCACAACCTCGTGCAGTCCGAGTTCTTCAGCGAGAAGCTCAGGAAGACGCTCAACGCCTATCACAACCGCGCCATCGCGACGCAGGAAGTGATCGACGAATTGATCAAGCTGGCAAAGGAGATCGACGCGGCCGGAAAACGCGGTGAGCAGCTCGGGCTCTCGGACGACGAGCTGGCGTTCTATGACGCGCTGTCGGTGAACGCGTCGGCCGTGGCGGTCATGGGCGACAACAAGCTCAAGCTGATCGCGGCGGAGCTGATCACCCAGGTGCGCAAGAGCGTGACGATCGACTGGACTCTTCGGGAGACCGCGCGCGCGAAGATCCGGGTCATGGTCAGGCGTATCCTGAACAAGTACGGGTATCCGCCGGACCTTCAGGATGAGGCGGTGAAGACGGTATTGCAGCAGGCGGAGCTGCTGTGCGCGGACTGGGTGCCGGCGTGAGGGTTCGTGTCGGCGAGACGACAGGCCGAAACTCGAGTTCAATCGGATCGCTGAGAAAATCACACGCGTTTGGCGAGCGATAGCCCGTCCGACTGGAGATGCTCTTGCAGTGTTCGAGCACGGGAACGGAGCAGAGTCGCCGACTCTCGGCTCTCCGAGGTTCGACAGGAAAATTGGCGTGGCAAAAGCATGACCCACATGCCGCCAACCGCTCCACCCCCACGCCGGCATGAGAATCGGGAATGGCATCTTCGGCTGACCAGCGAACCGCCCTCGAGCTCACCTTTCCCGGCGAGGGAGAGATGGCGACGCTGTGCCGAGCCTTCGACTGGGAGTCCACCTCCGTCGGACCAGTCGAAGGCTGGCCGCCGAGCCTCGCCGTCACGGTTCGCAATCTGATCACCGCACGCAGCCCGATGTTTCTCTGGTGGGGCCGTGAGCTGATCCAGTTCTACAACGATGCCTACCGTCCCAGCCTCGGCGACGACGGACGCCATCCGAGGGCACTCGGCGCCTCGGGGCCCAGCTTCTCACCGGAGATCTGGAAGGTCATCGGGCCCGAGATCGACGGCGTCCTCAGCTCCGGCGTGGCCACCTGGCATGAGGACCAGTACATCCCCATCGACCGCGATGGAGGCCGCGAAGACGTCTGGTGGACTTACGGCTATAGCCCCGTGTTCACGGAAAACGGCAGCATCGGAGGCGTGCTGGTGATCTGCCAGGAAACCACCCAGCGCATGCTCACCGAGAGCGTGCGAGTGGAGCTCACGGCGTCGCTGGTAGCCGACCGGATGCGCCTGTCAGCCATCCTGGAGCACGCGCCCTCCGTCCACGCCATGCTGCGCGGTCCGGCTCATACCTTCGTGCTCGCGAATCCCGCGTACGAACGGGCCATCGGGCACCGCGACATCGTCGGGAAGACCGTGGTTGAGGTGATGCCCGAGGTACGCGAGCAGGGATTCATCGAGCTTCTGAACCACGTGCGCGAGACGGGTGAGCCCTTCGCGGGACGACATGTGCCCGTCACCCTCGCCCGCCAGCCCGGGGCGCCCCTCGAGACGCGCTACGCCAATTTCGTCTACCAGCGGCTGCGCGAGGCCGATGGGGACTATGCCATCGTCGCCCATGGGGTGGACGTCACCGACGAAGTGGTATCGGTGCGGGAACTGCGCGAGTCGCAAGCCGAGCTGCAGCGAAGCCAGATGCGACTTCGCGATCTCATCGACGGCGTCGGCCCGAGCATGTTCCTGGGGCTGCTGACTCCAGAGGGGATCATCGTCGAAGCGAATCGCTCGGCGCTCGAGGCGGCAGGGTTGCACTCCGACGACGTCCTCGGAACGCACTACGTAAGCTCCGGTTGGTGGGCCTGGTCGTTGGAGGAACAGGAGCGACTGCGCGGTACGATCGCGCGCGCGGCGCAAGGCGAGGCGTCGCGGTACGACACGCGGGTGCGAGCGGCGGACGGCGGTCTGATCGACATCGACTTCTCCCTGCAGCCGCTGCGAGACGAGTCCGGCCAGGTCGTCTTCCTTGTCCCGTCGGGGAGCGTTATTACCGAGCGGAAAGCGACGGAAAACGCCCTGCGCGAGAGCACGGACAACTTCCAGCTGCTGGCGAACAACATCACCGATGTGTTCTGGATCCGTTCGGCCGACATGCGCGAGCTGCTCTACCTCAGTCCGGGCTTCGAGCGGATATGGGGCTTACCCGCGGACACCTTCTACGCCAATCCACAGCAATGGACCGATATCATCGTTGCCGAAGACCGCGAGCGTGTGCGGATCGCCTTCGATGAGCTCACGCGCAATACGCCCAGTGTGGATGTGGAGCATCGCATCACACGTCCCGATAGCGAGATCCGCTGGGTGCGCACCCGTGGGTTCCAGGTCCGCGATGCCGTCGGGAAGCTCATCCGGCTGACTGGCATTGTCACCGACATCACCGAGTCGCGGCGCGGCGCGCAGGCGCTGCAGGAAAGCCTGAACGAGTTCCGGTCTCTCGCAGAGGCGATGCCTCAGATCGTCTGGATCACCCGACCCGACGGCTCGGGTGTGTACTTCAACCAGCAAATGTACGACTACACGGGCCTCACTCCGGAGGCGAGCAGCGGGTTCGGATGGTACGCGCCGTTCCATCCCGACGATCGGGTGCGCGCGCTGGCGGCGTGGCAGAATGCAGCCGCCACGGCCGAGGGTTACTCGCTCGAATGCCGGCTGCGCCGTGCGGATGGTCTGTATCGCTGGTTCCTCATTCGCGGTGTTCCTGTGAAGGACGTGAGCGGCACACCGCTCAAGTGGTTCGGGACCTGCACCGACGTGCACGACCTCAAGCTCGCGGAGCAGGAGATCTCGCGCATCAATCGGGCGCTGCAGATGCTGAGCAACTGCAACGAAGCGCTCGTCCGGGCCGAGGATGAACAGGAGCTGCTCGTGACGACCTGCAAGGTCGCCGTGGAGAACGGGGGCTACCGCATGGCGTGGGTGGGGTACGCGCAGAACGATGCTGCGCGCTCCATCATACCGATGGGCCACGCCGGTGCGGAGGACGGGTATCTCTCGGAAATCGGAACCGACTGGAGCGCGGCCGAAGCGCAAGGCGTCGGACCGGCAGGGCAGGTCATTCGTTCGGGCCAACCCGTCGTGTGCGAAGATATCGAAGTGGACCCTGAGTTCGCGACCTGGCGTGAGCCCGCACGACGGCGCGGCTACCGCGGGGTCATCGTTCTGCCCCTGCGCGATGCGACGCGCACCTTCGGATTGCTGGCGCTGTATACCTCCGAGGTGAAGCACACGAGCGCCGAGGAGCTCGCGCTGCTCCTGCAGATGTCTCACGACGTGGCGTTCGGCGTCGGTAACTTGCGCGCGCAGCTGGAGCGACGCCGTCTCCAGACAGCAGTGGCGACCGTGGCTGCGGGCGTGTCGCTCGCCACCGGCACGGAGTTCTTCGAGCAACTCGTGCTGAGCATGACGTCGGCGCTGGGAGCGCAGGCGGGCCACCTGTCGCAATTGCTTCCTGACGAGCCGCTAACGGCGCGCACCGTTGCGGTGGTGGTCGAGGGTCAGGTAATGCCGAACGACGAGTTCCTCATCCGCGGATCGCCAAGCGAATTTGCTCTCACCACAGACTCCCACCTCATTCGGCACGGGGCGTGGGAGCGGTACCCGCAATCGACAGTCCTGCAGCGCCTGAGACCGGAGGGAATGGTGGGTTTGCGCCTCACCAGCTCGACAGGTCGGCACCTGGGCCTGCTCGGCGTGTTGTTTCGCGAGCCGCTGGACCAGGTGGAGTTCATTGAATCCACGCTCCAGATCTTCGCGGCGCGCGCGGCGTCCGAGCTGGAGCGCCGGCACGCGGACGCGCACATCCGCGAACAGGCCGCGCTGCTGGACAACGCGCACGAGGCCATTCTGGTGAAGGACCTGGAGGGCCGCATCAGCTTCTGGAACAAGGGGGCGGAGCGCACCTACGGATGGACGGCGGCGGAGGCCATCGGGCGCATGTATGCGGACCTGCTCATTCCGAATGTCGATGCATTGCCTGTCGGACAGGCCGCGCTGATGGCGAACGGCGAGTGGCAGGGGGAGATCCTGAAGCGCACCAAGGATGGCCGCGACATCACCATGGACGTCCGCTGGACGCTGGTGCGGGATGATCGGGGCGAGCCGAAGGAAGTGCTCAATATCAGCAGCGATATCAGCGAAAAACGGGCGCTCGAGTCCCACCTGTTGGTGAGCGACCGGATGGCGTCCGTCGGAACGCTCGCTGCGGGGGTTGCGCACGAGATCAACAACCCGCTGGCCGCCGTGATCGCGAACCTCGACTACATCATGGAGGGTCTCGCGATCAATACCCACGTTGCTCCCGGGCAGGCCGGACCGAGCGTCGCGCTGACTCTCGAGAATGTTCTGGGACCACTGGCCGACGCGCGCGAAGCCGCCGAGCGCGTTCGCGTGATCGTACGCGATCTCAAGGTCTTTTCACGGTCGCCCGCTGAGGAGGCCAACGGTCCGGTGAACGTCGAGACGACCATGGAGTCGTCTGTCGGAGTGGCGTGGAACGAGATTCGGCACCGCGCGCAGTTGCTCAGGGACTACGGCGCCATTCCTCCGGTGCAGGCCAACGAGGCCCGGCTCGGCCAGGTGTTTCTCAACCTGCTGGTCAACGCTGCGCAGGCGCTGCCGGAGGGGAAGTCGGACCGCAACGAGATTCGCATTCGCACGCGGCAGCACGGAGCGCAGATCTTCATCGAGATCAGCGACACCGGCGTCGGGATACCGCCCGAAATCATGGGCCGGATCTTCGACCCGTTCTTCACCACCAAGGGGGTGGGCGCCGGAATGGGGCTCGGACTCGCGATCTCCCAACGCATCGTCGCCGACATGGGCGGAACGCTGACGGTCGAGAGCACGGTGGGCCACGGGACCACCGTCCGCGTCGCTCTTCCGGTCGCTCAGGTCGACACCCCGCTGCTGATCCCGCACGCCGAGCACAGGCCAGGCGTCATCCGTCGTGGTCGGATTCTCGTGGTGGACGACGAGGCACTTGTGGCGAGAGTAATCACTCGGGCGCTCGCGAAAGAGCATGACGTCGTGACCGTGACCGCGGGCAGCGAAGCGCTGGCCATGTGCGCGGCCGGCGAGACCTTCGACCTGATTCTCTGCGACCTGATGATGCCGGAGATGACCGGTATGGACCTGCATCGCGAGCTCATGGCCGTCGCCCCGGATCAGGCCAGCAAGATGATCTTCCTCACCGGCGGCGCGTTCACGGACAGTGCCCGGGCATTCCTCGCGGAGCCGCCCAAGGAGTACATCGAGAAGCCATTCGACGCGGCGAACCTCCGCGCTATCGTGCAACGGTTTTTGCGATAGAGCAGCAACCCCTCGGGCGCCATGACGCTCTCGATCAGGTTCGTCGAACGGAAGCTCACGCCGAGCTCGCACGAACACGCCGAGTCGATGCAGCGTCAGGGTCTCGTCCAGGCCTTCGGCCAGGCTGGCGGCCGCGGATTCATTCACGATCCGTAGCAGGCGCTGTCACTTCGGCGAGCAGCGCCTCTTCCACGGCCCGCAACCCGAGCGGGGATCAGGGCCTGAATCATCGCCAGCGCCGCGGGCGTCGTGATGCTCCCATCATCCAGCGGCATCGCCTGCTGCACGGCGGATGCGACGCGACGCTGGTTCTTCCGCTGCGTTCCTCGTACTGTTCCCATGGGTGGTGTCCTCTGTAGTGGAGCGCGAATCCTTGCCGGGATCAACGCTGCAGTATGGAGGCACCACCTGAATTTCAACTGGACCTGGGATTCACCCGCGCGGCGGGCGACGACATCAGCGGTGCCGGGCATGTCCGCCGGGCCACGGCTCTCCTCGCGCCTGAGCGATTGCCCACACATAGGCCGCCACTCGACGGACTTCGATATCCGTCAAGTTGCCGCGCACCCCGCGCGCGGGACATGCAACATTTGCGCGGGTGATTGGCTCGGAAATGCCGCGTCGCTCGAGGGAATCGAGGCCGGACCAGGAGTAGGGCTTCGGAACGTAATTGAGCACGCTCGTGAGCGACGAGCCCTTGCCTGGCACGCCCGTGGCGTCCGCCCCATGGCAGGAGACACAGCCACCCTTGCCCCGGAAAATGACGTCGCCCGCGCGCAGGTCCGCAATCGTCATCCGTGCGGGCAAATCTGGCAGGGTGTCAGGCTGCCCATCCTCATCGGTTCGGCTCAACCGTGGTGGCTCCGAGGCTCTTGCGTGCGCAGGCACTCGGCCGTGTTGCGCGAGCAGGGGGGATGCTGCGGCGGTCACAATCAGGGAGGCCACGAGTCCACGCCGGATGATTGACGCTTTCATTGACGGCCTCCGCTCGCTGTAATCGTGGGACGTCCAGACGTTCGCGACGATGCTGTGCGCGGCAACGCGAACACGAGCAACTCGTCGCCGCGCGGACTGTTGATCTGGAAGCTTCCTCCGGCCGCGACCGCGACGTACTGCCGGCCATCGAGCGCGTAGCTCACGGGTGGTGCGTTTACGCCAGCTTTGGCGGCGTAACTCCACAGCTCGCGTCCTGTCCACGCATCGAACGCGAGGAAGCGTTTATCTGCCGTCCCGGTAAAGACGACTCCACCGGCGGTGACCACAGAGCCGCCGATCGTTGGCTTGTCGAGTCGCGTCTGCCACGCAATTTTACCTGTGTTCATGTCGATCGCGCTGAACAGACTGAAGTGCTCGATCGGCTGGCCCACTTCGACCCAGGTGCCAGCGCGCCAGAATGCAGGCGGCGCGAGTGGCTCCGGGCGCAACCGGAACACCATGGGCTGGTTCATGCCCATGACGTACAGATAGTTCGTGAGCGGGCTGTACGACGCGGGAGACCACTCGGATCCTCCGTTGGCGCCGGGGAGCATGCGCGTTCCAGCGAGTGTCGGCTCCGCGAACATGTTCTCCTGCGGCACGAACGCCACCGAGCGCCGGAGCGGGGCTCCCGTCTCCCGGTGAACAATATAGACCCATCCGGTCTTGCCAGCTTCCGCCACGGCCGGCACAACGGTGCCGGTCGAGTCCTTCACGTCCAGCAGTACCACCGGCGACGAGGCATCATAGTCCCATCGGTCGTGCGGTAGCGTCTGGAAATACCAGCGTAGCTTGCCGGTCTTGTAATCCAGGGCGATGATCGAGTTGGTATACAGGTTGTCGCCAGGGCGCACGCGGCCATCGAGATCGGGGCCGGGATTCCCGGTCGCATAGATGACGAGGCCACGCGAGGTATCGACCGCCGGTGCCTGCCAGGTGGACCCGCCTCCGTTGCGCCACGCGTCGGAGAACTGCGCACTGTCGGACTTCTCGCGCTCGATGTCCCGGTTGAGGGACGTGCCGAACGCGTCTCGCTCGACCCACTTGCCCCACCACCCGCCTTCGGCAGGCGTGGGAATGTTGTAGAATCGCCAGAGCTCACGTCCCGTCTCCGCGTCAAACGCGCTCACGAAGCACCGGCGTCCGTATTCGGCACCGCTGACCCCAACCAACACGCGACCATCCACCACGACCGGTGTGCCGGTGAGGCTGAATGCGCTGTCTGCCTCCGCGACCTTGACATCCCAGAGCTTGTGACCGTCCCGCGCGTCGAGCGCGACCAGACGTGCATCGAGTGTTCCCATGAATACGCGACCGCCGTATACGCCAACCCCTCGGTTGACGGGGCCGCAACAGAACACCGTGGCGCCAAGACGCTGGACGTACTCCCAACGCTTTGCCCCGGTTCGCGCGTCGAGGGCAATCACGTGGTTGAGCGGGGTCGAGATGTACATCGTGCCATCCACGATGACGGGACTCGCCTGGAACGCGTGCGGCACACCCGTCTTGTACTTCCACGCGAGCGCGAGCGATGCGACGTTGGCCACCGTGATCTGGGCGAGCGGCGCATAGCGGCGGTTCGTATAATCCCGGCCGTACGACGGCCAGCTCGCGGAGTCGGCCATCGCCGCTCGCATCGCGACATCAGCATCGCGAGTGTGCGCGGAAGCGCTCGAGCGTTGCGAGTGTGCCGGCAGACTCGCAGCCACGCAAGCGACGAGAAACGCGATGACACGCATTGTGCTCATGGAATTCCCGGTAGCGGAGGACGACCCTCAGAACTGCCCGCGAGGCCACGCACGATGTGCGCCGGCGGATTCCTGCAGTAGGAACACGTACGTCTCTGGACAATCCGCGACGACTTCCACCGCGTGCGCGCGCAAGGGGAGTCCCGGCGCAGCAGGGGTCCCTCATCACCCGCGGCTGACGAGCGGCTCGCCAGAGGCATCGGGTCCCTGCGTCGCCAGCAGGCACCCGGTCGCGCGGCACCAACAACGGTCGCATGACTGCAGCGTGTGTGCGACGCCAGCGTAGTGGCATCGCCAGCGTATGGCAATCGGACCGCGTCTTGCATGTCGGGTTCTGGAGCCAGGGGCGCCAGGACGACGCGCGGCAATTCCACGTACCAAGGCTGCCGATGCTGCTCAACCCCTGCCTCCCTCAGCACGACGACGACCTCCCAACCGATCGCCGGCACACCGCGTTAGTGCTGCTTCTCGATCCGGACCAGGAGCGACGCCGAGAGAGTGCCGGCGGATTCGTTGCGGTTTCCGGGAGAATGGGACGTGGATCCGCCTGTGAGGTATGCCTTCCTGAGGCCCCGCCCGGGGCACCGGGCGAACCTGCCGAAATGGTGGCAGCGCGACCCACGGCGGCCCAGCCGATGAACGAGATCGCGTCACTGCTCGATCACTCGGAGGCTTGATCATGCCATCCATTCTCGTTGTCGACGACGACGAGCAGGTGCGCGAACTGGTTCGTCGCATGCTGGTAAAGAACGGTCACGACGTCACAACGGCCACGGACGGCCGGCACGCGACACGCATGCTCAGCGTCGGACCGTTACCGGACATCGTGATTACGGACATTGTCATGCCCGAGCAGGAGGGCATCGAGACCATCACCATCATCCGCGAGCGCTTCCCCAGCGTGAAGGTGATCGCCATCTCGGGCGCCGCACAGGGTGGCGCGCTCGAGTACCTGCCGAGCGCCAAGGCCCTCGGGGCGCACGAGACTCTGGCGAAGCCGTTTACGCCGGGTGCGCTGTACGACGCGGTTGCAGCGGCGCTGGCGGACGACTGACGCGCTCAGCGTGCCGCTACGAGTTCGCCAGGTCGCGCTCCACGCGCTCGAGGCAGTCCTCACAGATACCGTGCGAGACTGCAGGAAGAGTGACGTCATCGAAGAGCTGAAGTCGAGCGACCGCCTCCTCCACCTCACACCACGATCCATGCGCCTGGACACGCTCACACCAGCTGCAGGAACGCAGCAGCTCATCTGATCGTGGTCTGGCGCGATCGAGCAAGGGAACAGAGTCGCGGGGCTCCTCGCGCACGACGCGACTGGTGATGTCTGTCTGACCCAGTGCCGCGGGCGAGAAGGTCAGTCGCAGAAAGCGACGCACTCGAGGACCGTCGCACCGGAGGTCGTATTCCTGCGATGCCTGGCGGCTCCTCACCTGCGCAAGGATCTGGCGATAGAGCTCCGCGGTGGTCGGGTCGGCGATGAACGCGAAGAGCGACTGGCCCAAGGGAGCTGGATCGCTGAGCTCGGGCGCGTCGTTGGCGACGGCGAAACTATTCTGGCGTCCGCCCACGCGGAGCATGCGGTCGTCTGAATTGACCGTGTACGTGCATGAATCAGTCATTGGCAGCACCGGCCGCTCGCGTCGACGAAGCGGAGCGCCTCGATTTGAATCGCAGAGCGCAGCATGATCAGAATATCACGAAACGGGTACCGAACGAGGCATTCGCGTTGAGTTCCGCGCGCCGCGTGGTCCTTGGGGTCTGCGCAGCCACAGGCAAGGCGACGAAGGACACCGCGAGCAGTAGCAGCATTCGGAGCGAGCATCGGGAGCAGCGGGGTGCATTCACAGGGTACGTCACTCGCTGAATCAGGTATCGCCGAATCTGCCCGCCGGACCCGCCCCGCGGCAGACGCAGTACGGAATCGTCACGCCGCACGCACTGGCGCCCGCGCCCGCTCCACAACACTTTTGCGCCATGCGTTCGACCCTGCCCGCATGACCCTCGACGAGCTCCAGGAGCTGCTACCCGAGCGCTATCGCCTGCAGCGCGAAATCGGACGCGGCGGGATGGCCGTCGTCTACCTCGCTGACGATACCGTGAGCGGCAGCGAGGTGGCCGTCAAGGTGATGAGCGGCGAATTCGGGGCCGCGCTGGATGCGGTCCGCTTCACTCGCGAAGTGCAGATCGCCGGCGACCTGCGTCATCCCAACATTCTCCAGGCCTCCGAGTCCGGCAGCGGCAACGGGATCCTCTGGTACACCATGCCCTTCGTGCGCGGCGAATCGGTGCGCGCACGCCTCGACCGCGAAGGACAGCTCCCCATCGAGGATGCGGTCCGCATCGTCAGCGAAGTCTGCGACGCGCTGGCCTACGCACACGAGAAGGGCATCGTCCACCGCGACATCAAGCCGGAAAACATCCTCCTCGAGGACGGACACGCGATGGTCGCCGACTTCGGCATCGCGCGCCTGATCGCCGAGGGACAGGGCAACACCCTCACGCAGACGGGGCTCACGCTCGGCACCGCTCAGTACATGAGCCCCGAGCAGGCGGCCGCCGACAAGATCGACGGACGCAGCGACGAATACGCCGTGGCCTGTGTGCTTTACGAGATGCTGGTGGGCGAGCCGCCCTTCACGGGGCCAAATGCCATGGCGGTGCTCGCCCGCGCGGTTTCGCAGCCGGCGCCGAGTGTGCGCATCGTGCGCAGCGCGGTACCGGAGTATCTGGATTACGCGATCCGCCGAGCGCTGGAGAAGGTGCCGGTTGATCGGTTTCCCACCACGCGCCAGTTCAAGGCCGCCTTGCGGAACGAGGGCGACCCGAAGGAAACGCGCGCCTGGACGACGGCCTACGCCACGTCCGGCGGCGCACCGCGACCCGTTCCCGTGTGGCGACAGCCCAGGAACCTCGCCATCGCGGGCGCGATCGCCCTGGCCCTCGCGGGCACGGCCGCGACATACACCGTGCGTCGCTCGCGACGCCTCGCGGCCGCAGCGGCGGTCGACAGCCAGGCGCGCCATGTAGGGGTGATGTACTTCGACGACGGATCACCGAACGGATCCCTGCGCTTCATTGCCGATGGGCTCACGGAGTCGCTCATCGAGGAGCTGGATCGCGTACCCACCCTCGACGTCTCCAGTGCCAGTGCCGTGCGTCCCTTCCGCGGCCAGCCCTTCTTCGCGGACAGTGTCCACGCTGCCCTCGGCGTGGGCACGATCGTGCGCGGCGAGGTGAGTCCCGGCGCACGCATGCCGCAGGTCACCGTACGGCTGGTGGACGCCAGTTCCGG
The DNA here is from genome assembly GCA_038233745.1 of Gemmatimonadales bacterium. Taxonomy (GTDB): domain Bacteria; phylum Gemmatimonadota; class Gemmatimonadetes; order Gemmatimonadales; family Gemmatimonadaceae; genus AG11. The sequence goes on along the minus strand of JBBSVF010000042.1, from coordinate 739 downwards.
CGCCGAGATCAAGAATGCGCGGTTCGATCTCGATACCGCCAATGCCCTGGCCGCGCGCGCGGCGCTCACGCAGAAGGTGGCGGAGTTCCTCCGACAGGAAGTGGGACTGGAGGTGAAGCTCAAGGAATCGCGGCTGCGCACCACGTCGCCACAAGCCTGGACGCGGGTGCAACGCGCCGAGAAAGCCATCAAGGATGCGGACTCGCTGATCGCCGCGCGGGCGCCGGCCGCCGCTATTTCCGTGCTGGATTCTGCCGACGCCGAACTCGTGGCGGCCACCGCTCTCGACGCCACCTGGCCACAGCCCCTCCTCACGCGGGCGCGAGCGGCGCTCTCGCGTGCGCGGGCGCTGCGCGACCGGCCGGCGCAGGCGAATACGGTGCTCGACAGCGCTCGCGCGTGGGCCGCCGCCGCCATTGTGCTCGACCCGCGCAGTGCCGATGCCCATGAGATGGCGGGTGCAGCGTCCTTTGCGCACATCGAGTTGCGCACGGTTCCCGAGGGCCGCGACTGGGATGCGCAGCTCACCAGCGCGGAATCTGATCTCCGCGAAGCCGTGAAGTTGAATCCCACGCAGGCATCGGCCTTCGAGCGGCTGGCCTACCTGGGCTATGCCAAGAAGTCGGTGCCGGAGGCGCTGCAGGCTGCGATGAGTGCTTACACGGCCGACGCGTACCTCACGAACGCCCGCGGCATCCTCGACCGGCTCTTCAACGGCAACTTCGACACGGAAAATTTT
>JBBSVF010000041.1:0-16341 GCA_038233745.1 Gemmatimonadales bacterium | reverse complement strand
GCCGAGCCCATTGCCAATGCACCAACCTCGGCGATGAATGCCGGATAGCTCGTGTCATTCAGATCGCCCAGCGGGAACAGCCATTCCAGCGAGTCATCTTCCGTGGCGATGAATCCGTCGAGACTCGACGCGGTGTAGTACTGGGTCGTCATGGAGGCGAGTGACGCTGCAGTGTCATTTGCGCCGGAGATCAGTTTCGGCTGTGGACGAACAAATAAGAGCGTGCGAGCGACCAATCGTCAGATCCCTCGTCGGGTTCAACGATCGCTCGGCGGGCTGGATCTGCCAGGATCCCGCGCAGCGCGACGACGAACACGTGGTGCACCGACGGAGCGCTCGAACCCGCGGCAGGAACCCTCCACGGATGGCGCGAGTTGATCCCGGCCATCGCCCACACCACATGTCGACTGGATTCGGGCCTGAAAGCGCTCGAGGGAACTGCCGTCGCGGCTGCCGCGCGGGCGGGAATCAAGCATGTCGTGAAACTGTCCGTGCTCACGGTGGACGATCCGAGTCACGTGTGCTCGATACTGCGCGGTGTCGCCAGGGTCCGCGGGCGACGCATCAGGCGCGCCCCTCCGGTAACAAGGCTCACCGTGGCCGCGACGACGAGCCACCAGGCGACGTCGGGGGCCGTTGCCAGAAATTCGCTCCATGAGAGCCCCGCCAGTCGCGGAATCACAAACGTCACCGAGGTCGCGAATGCCAGTCGCGAAACTCGACGTTCGTGATCCCCGCTGCACTGGCCTTCTCCCTGGCGATGCAACGCTCCGCGTCCTTCACGCCTGGACGCTGTCGCAGCTAGAGCTACGATGACACCAGCGGCAGCGTAAGCGTGAACGCACTGCCCACGCCGGGAGTGCTGGTGGCCGTGAGGTCACCGCCCATGCCGCGCGCGAGGTCGCGACTGATGGCGAGACCAAGCCCGACGCCTTCCGACGTCCGGGTGAGTCGTGAATCCACCTGCACGAACGGCTCGAAGACACGCCGAAGGTCGTGGTTGGCGATGCCGCGTCCCGAGTCCGTTACGCAGACGGTGACGACGTCGCCGGAGTGCTCGCCATGGAGCTGTATCCATCCACCTTCCTCGGTGAACTTGATGGCGTTGGTGAGCAGGTTGAGGACGACTTGCTGCAGCTTCTCCGCGTCCGCGCGAACGACGACGCGTGCGCCGGCCGTCGTGTAGGTAAAGACGAGTCCCTTGGAACGAATCTGGGGCACCACCAGCGCCTCGCAGTTCGTGAGCACGTCGTCGAGCACCACGTCGTCGAGCTCGTAGGTGACCGCTCCCGCCTCCACGCGGCTGTAGTTCAGCACGCCGTTCACGAGGCCGAGGAGGTGCCGCTGGCTCTTCTGGATGCGGTGAAGATCCTTGCGCTGCTCCTCGGTGACCGGACCGCGGATGCCGAGCTCGATCAACTCCGCATAGCCGCCGATCGCGTTCAACGGGGTGCGCAGCTCATGACTCATCACGGCAAGAAATTCGCTCTTCGGAGTTGTGAATAAATAACTGACTCATACGCATGACACGCGCGGACGGATCGTGTAATTCCAGTCGCCGTGAAAGGCGTGCGGTTCCAGGCGGATCTGGGCCATCTGGTCGTCGGTGATGACGAGGCCCTTGGGATAGAGGCCCCGGTCCAACTCCGAGCGAACCCGCAGCCCGGCGTCGGTGGTCGTGGCGCCGATGAGACTGACGATCGTCGCGAGATCGACGAGCGGTTTGCCCCGCCAGTTCATCGCGATGTGCGAGAAGAGCCGGTGTTCGATCTTGTTCCACTTGCTGGTGCCCGGTGGAAAATGACACACCGTAATCGCGAGTCCGGTGCGCGTCGCGAACTGGTGGAGCGCCCACTTCCAGAGCCGGACCCGGGGCCCGTTGCTGCCGCCGGCATCGGCCGTAATCAACAAGGCGCGCGTATCCGGATACGCGGCGCGGCCCATCACGCGCCACCAGCGCCGAATCGCGTGCACCGCGAAACTGGCCGTGTCGTGATCGATCCCGATACTCACCCACCCTTCGTTCCGCGCCAGATCATAGATGCCGTACGGGATCGCCTTCCCTTGGGCGGGGATCACGAAGTCATGCACGCGGACGGCCTCGGGGTTGCCGGCGGGTCGCCACTCCCGCCCGGCATTCTTGAAGTCACCCACCAACTCCTTCTTCTTCGTGTCGACAGAAATGGCCGGCCGATGCTGGCGTTGAAATCGCCGGACCTGGTCGTTGAGATAGTGAAACTGCGCATCCCGGTCCGGATGCGACGTGCCTTCGCGCGTCTTCCGATTCGCCTGTAAGGCGTAGCCCGCCTCATGCAGCAACGTGCCCACCAGGCGATAACTGACGTCGTGTCCCAAGGCCTGCAATTCCGTCGCGAGACGGCGAACGCTCTTGGACGTCCAGCGCAGCGGGGAGTCGGGATCGCCCGAGGTCGTCGGCTCGACCAATTCGTTCAGGTCGGCGGCGAGCGTGGGATCCGTGACCTCGGCGCGCAGCCGCCCGCCGCCTGGCCGCCGCGTCCGATCCCCCTCCAGCGTGTCACCGGCCGCGAGCTCGCGGATACCGCGACTGATCGTGGAGCGCGATATCCCCGTCGCCCGCTCCACAAAACCGATGCCGCCGTGCCCGAGGGCGATCGCCTCGCTGGCGGCCCAGACGCGCCGCGACCGTTCGGTCAACACCGGCCGCACCGCGCGGTACTTCCGCCGCAACGTGGTAAGGTTCACCACGGCAAGCTACCGTCTGCGGCGCCGTAAATCAATCAGTTATTTATTCACACTCCCTTCGCGCGATTCGCCTGCTCGGCGGCATGGCGCGCGTCGCGCTCCGCCTCGAAGAGCCTGGCACGTTCCAGTGCCTGCGCACACAAGCGCCCCAGTGTATCGGCGATAGCGCGAAAGTCCTCGTCGAACTGCTGCGGCGCGTCGAAGGCGGCGCCGAGGACAGCATCCACATTGCCGCGGTGAGTGAGTGGGAGGACGACGTTGGCGTGGTGGCCCACAGTCTCGTAGGTGCCGAGAAGGTGGGGAAACTGTCGTGCGATGTCGTCGCGCGATTCGAGGAACACCGGCTCGCCGGAAGCGGCAACGCGCGCGAGTGGGGCTTCGGCATCGGCAGGGAAGCGAGCCCACGCGTCGCGCACGTCGTCGGTGAGGTGGCTCGCGCACATCAGTTCCAGCAGCGTGCCATCCGCTGACCTGCGCGCGACGATCATGCCCACCGCACCGAGAATGGTCGGGGCGTGTGTCATGATCGCGTCGCAGACGTCAGTGATCGTCGCCGCCTGCGACAATGCGACGGTGAGCGCCTGGAGCCCCGCATTCCGCTCACGCGCAACGTCGGCGTTGCGGCGAGACGTCACGTCGTCGTGCGTCAGCACAACGCGCACGATCGCGCCCGCCGCATCGCGCACCGGATAGACGTGAGCCTGTGTCCAGAGCGTCATGCTCCTGGCCGTCGCGGCATCCATTTCGTACCGCACTGGAGGGAGCAGTACCGACTCGCCTTCGCCATCAACGGTGCGAGCGCCATCGAGTCCGAACGCGCGGCGCAGCATGGGCATCACCCCCGCGGCCTCGAGCTGTGGATCGGTGAGCACCGAGTAGGTGGGGGGTACGTCAGCCATCGCCACCCCCCATAGTCGCTCGAACGCCTGATTCACCGCGAGGGGCTTGCCCGTCGCATCATAGATGACCGTGCTCTGTGGCGACTGCGCAAATGCCTCCTGCATCTGACGCGCGAGTGCGTTGCGCTCCTGCTCGAGGAGGGCAGCCGTCTGGCGGTCGCTATCATCGCGCAGCGTGAGCACCGCTCCGATGCGCACTCCGTCGTCGTCAGTGACGGCGCGAGCCGAGCCGGTTGCGAGAATCTCGGTACCGTCGGGGCGGCGGATGCGCCAGCGCTCGTCGATGACCGATTCGCCGCGCATGACGGCGCGTGCCAGGGGAAGCTGCTCGCTGGGGTAGGGCTGCCCTGCCTCAGTGTAGAGGTGGTACGTCGGCCCGTAGCGTTCAACGGGCACGCCAAGATCTGCCACTCCATGTATTCGCGCGGCCGCCGCGTTGACGAACACGATGGCTCCGTCGGCATCGGCCACGATGACGCCGGTGTCCATCTGATCGATGGCGGCGAGCATTGCGCGCGCGGTCTGGGGTGACTTGTGCACGGATTCCTGACCTCCGGGACGCATGTGGCGACGACGGTATGGTACGCACCGGACGCCTGGGATGCAACGCGGGCGAAGGGTGCTGGCCGCGTTGTTGTTGAAGCCGGGATCGTGCTCGCGCAGGCATGCCGACCATAACCCGGCGGCGTATGACGCTTACCGAATTGCTGGTGATCGAATTGCCGGTGCCCCAATTGCCGATGCCGATGTCGTACTCGCCGTCGGCGCCGGTGTCGATGAGCTTGTTCTTGTCGATCACGAGATTGTCCGCCTCGGCGTCGATACCGACGTCCGCATTACCGTCGACCCTGTTCGACGTCACACGCACGCCGTTCGATTGATAGATGAGCACCGCGGTGGCGTCCCAGTACGGATTCATCTGCCAGCTGTTGCCTGTGATCGAGCTGTTGTCGAGCGAGCCGGTGGATCCGCAGCGGAATTGTCTTCTGACAGTCGATGACGTGGGTGCGCGCGAGCTCGACCACCGACGACTGGGCACTCTCGCCGAAGTTGCGTACTTCGATGGCATTCCCCTCCTGACAGTCGCTCGAGCCCTGGTTGATGCCGGTGACAGTGGAGTGCGTGATGCCGTCCGAGGGACCAGCGAAGTAGATGGCCCGCAGTCGATCCGCACCGGCGTCGCAGATGTTCTGAAGCCCGTTCACCGTGACGACGACGCTGGTCGCGACCATTGCCCCTCCCGCCGCCCGCGCCCAGCCGGTACCTTAGGCCCTCCTCCGCTCATGAGGCGCCTGCATGTCCGCCGATAGGACCAGTGAATACCGCATCGCCGGCAGCGACATGGCGCGTCGCCAGTCCGCGCTCCTCCGCCTCAGCTCCGCCATCGCCGCGGCGCGCGACGAAGAAGAGATCTGCCGCAGCGTGGTGGGCGGCCTCCAGGACGAAGCGCTCGGCTACAACTTCCTCGGCGTCTTCCTCGTGGATCCGGGCACCGGCGATCGCGTCCTCATTGCCAGCGTGGGCTGGACGGCGCTGCCCATCGGCACGCGCCTCACCGCCGGCCACGGGATCACCGAGCGGCCGATCAAGGACGGCAAGCTGCACTACTCGCCCTCCGTGCTCGGCGAGTCGGCCTACGAACCGACGCTCAACAGCGGCTCGGAGGTGGACGTCCCGCTTTCCGTCGACGGCGTGGTGATCGGCGTGCTGGCGGTGGAGAGCACGAAACCCGACGCGTTCGACGAGAGCGACTTCGAGATCCTCACCGCCGCCGCTAACCAGGCGAGCATTGCCATCGCCCGCGCGCGGCTCATCGTCTCGCAGCGCCGGCGCGCCGACGAACAGCAGGCGCTCCTCGATACCCTCGCCGACCTCGGCGCGCAGCGCGAGCTGAGCAAGACGCTGCAGGCAACACTCGAGCGGGCCGTGAAGCTGCTCGGCGTGAGCGGCGGCGAGCTGGCCATCTACGACACCCCGAAGCAGCAGCTCGAGATCGCAGCGAGCCACAGCGTTGGTGGGAACACCACCGGAATCCGCCTCGCGCTGGGTGAGGGGGCGATGGGCATCGTCGCGCAGTCGCACGAACCGCTCATCATCCCCGACTACCACGCCTGGCTCGGCAAGTCGGCGAAGTACTCGCACGTGCCGGTGAAGTCGGTGCTGGCGGCGCCCCTCCTCATCGGGCAGCGGCTCGTGGGCGCCATCGCCATGGTGGACGCGAATCCCACGCGCGTGTTCGGGGCCGACGATCTGCGGCTGCTCAACCTGTTCACGCCGCAGGCGGCGATCGCCATCGAGGGGGCGCGGCTCTACGAAGACGCCGCCCGCCAGCGCGAGTTCTTTCGCAGCCTGCTCAACAACAGCCCCGTCGCCATCGTCCAGCTGGACAACGACTACAATGTGGCGGCGTGCAATCCGGCCTTCGAGCTGCTGTTCGGCTACACGGAAGCCGAGGCGCGCGGCCGCAATCTGGACGAGCTGATCACCGACCCCGCCACGCGCGACGAGGCGATGCAGTACAGCCGCGACGCCGTCGATCGCCCGGTGCGCGGTATCGGGCGTCGGCTGCGCAAGGACGGCACGCCGGTGGACGTGGAGATCCTTGGCGTGCCGGTGATCGCCGCGCAGTCGCGCGTCTCGCTGATGGGCATGTACCACGACATCAGCGCCCTGCTGGAGGCTCGGCAGGAAGCCGAAGGAGCCAATCGCGCGAAGAGCCAGTTCCTGGCGAACATGAGCCACGAGCTGCGCACTCCGCTCAACGCGATCATCGGCTACAGCGAGATGCTGCAGGAGGAGGCGCACGACCTCGGCCATGAGTCGTTCGTCCCCGACCTGCAGAAGATCCATACGGCCGGCAAGCATCTTCTCGCCCTGATCAACGACGTGCTCGACCTGTCGAAGATCGAAGCTGGCAAGATGGAGCTCTACCTCGAGACGTTCGACGTGGCGGCGACGCTCGCCGAGGTGCGCAGCACCATCGCGCCGATGGTGGGCAACAATCGCAACCGGCTGGTGGTGGAGACCTCCGACGACATCGGCACCATGTACGCCGATCTGGTGAAGGTGCGCCAGATGCTGCTCAACCTCCTGTCCAACGCATGCAAGTTCACCACTGACGGCACGGTCACGCTCCGCTGCATGCGTCGCCCGACACGCCTTGGCGACGACATCGTGTTCATCGTGACGGATTCCGGCATCGGCATGAGCGACGAGCAGATCGGCCGGCTGTTCGCCGCGTTCAGCCAGGCAGAGAGCTCCACGTCACGCCGCTACGGTGGCTCGGGACTGGGACTGGCCATCACGCGTCACTTCACGCAGATGATGGGCGGCGAAGTCTCGGTCTCGAGCACTCCGGGCGAAGGCTCGGTGTTCACGGTGACCATTCCGGCCGTCGTCTCCTCCGCCACTGACGGCCTGCGCCGGCCGGCCGAGCAGGAGGACGACGTCGCACGCACCGACGCGCCGTTGCCGCAGGGCGATGGGTCGGCAGGCACGGTCCTGCTGATCGACGACGATTCCGATGCGCGCCGGCTCGTACGCCGCCTGCTCGCGAGCGATGGGTTCCATGTGGAGGAGGCGTCCGACGGCGCGAGCGGCATCGCGCTCGCACACACCCTGCGCCCCGACGCGATCATGCTCGATGTGCTCATGCCGGGCATGGACGGATGGACGGTGCTCAAGGAGCTGCGCGCCGAGCCGTCGCTGGCCGACGTGCCGGTGATCATGATCAGCGTGTTGCGCGAGAAGGAGCTCGGTATCGCCCTCGGTGCTTCCGCGTATGTGACGAAGCCGGTGGATCGGACACAGCTTCGCCGCATCATGGAACGGTATCGTCCGCTGGCGTCCGATGGCGCGGTGCTGGTGGTGGAGGACGACGCGGAGACGCGCCGGGTGCTCGTGCGCGCTCTGGAGCGCGAAGGCTTTCCGGTGCGCGAGGCCAGCGACGGGCGCGAGGCGCTCGCGCGCGTGGCCAAGGAACGTCCGTCGGTGATTCTGCTTGACCTGATGATGCCGACGATGGACGGTCTGGAATTCCTCACCGAACTGCGACGCACGCCGGAGTCGCGCTCCATCCCCGTGGTTGTCGTGACGGCGAAGGACCTGAGCGCAGCCGAGCGGCAACAGCTGCACGGTCAGGTGGCCGACGTGCTCGCGAAGGGCCAGTACAGCCACGCCGACCTGCTCGCCGATCTGCGCCGTCTCGTTCCCAGCGCGCCACGCCCGGCGCATCCCGTCCCCGGCTTCGCCCCATGACTCGCATCCTGCTCATTGAAGACAACGAGATGAACCGCGACATGCTCTCGCGCCGGTTGCAGCGCCGCGGTTACGAGATCGGCATCGCGACCGACGGCCTGCAGGGAGTAGCGCGCGCGCTGGAAGGCGGATGGGACATGATCCTGATGGACATGAGCCTGCCCGAAATCGATGGATGGGAGGCGACGCGTCGCATCCGCGCCGCGGCGCCGGAACCACGGGTGCCGATCATCGCGCTCACCGCGCACGCGATGAGCGGCGATCGCGACAAGGCGCTCGAGGCGGGCTGCGACGACTACGACACCAAGCCAGTGGACCTCGACCGACTCCTCGGCAAGATCGTCGCGCTCGGTGGCGGACATCCGGCGGACACGAAGCCGGCATGAGCACGACGCTCCCGGTGGCTGCGGTGGCCGAGCTGCGCCATGAGCTGCGCACCCCGGTGAACCTGATCGTCGGTTACGCCGAGATGCTGCTGGAGGACCTCGAGGCCGGCGACGCACGCGCCGCACACTACGGCACGATCAGGGCTGCGGCCGACGATGTGCTGCAGCGCATCAACAGTGCGCTTCCTTCCGGCGGCGATGCGGCCGCGCCGGCGCTCGCGATGCTGCTCGAGGGACTTGCCGAGCCGCAGCGGCAGATCATTGACGCGGCGGCCGCGCTGCTGCACGACGCCGCCGATGAGGAGACGCGCACGGATCTCGCGCGGATCTCGCACGCAGCCGAGCAACTCACGCACATGCCGCGCCTCACCCCCGCCACGTCGACCGCGGCTTTACCAGGTGCCGCCCAGCGCTCATCCCCGCCGGCCACGCCGCGAGTAGTGCCTGCCGCGAGCACCCGCAGTACGAACATCCTCGTGGTGGACGATCTTGCGGATAACCGCGATGTGCTCGCGCGTCGGCTGGTGCGCCAGGGTCACGCCGTGGTGCTCGCGGAGAATGGACGTGTGGCGCTGGACCGGCTCCGCGACCAGGAGTTCGATCTTGTGCTGCTCGACGTGATCATGCCCGAGGTGGACGGCTTCGAGGTGCTGGAGCAGATGCAGTCCGACGCACGGCTCAAGCGCATTCCGGTGATGATGATCTCGGCACTGGACGACCTGTCGAGCGTGGTTCGCTGCATCGAGAGCGGGGCAGAGGATTATCTGTCGAAGCCGTTCGATCCAGTGCTGCTGCGGGCGCGGATCGGCGCCGCGCTGCACAAGAAGCATTCACGCGACCGGCGCGCGGAATACCTGGAGCAGGTGGGTCGCATCACGGAGGCTGCCGCGGCGTTCGAGCGCGGGGAGTACACCGGCAATGCGCTCATGGAAACGATGCGCCGTGATGATGAGCTGGGGCGTCTCGCGCGCGTGTTCCACGCTGTGGTAGCCGGCGTGCGCGCTCAGGAGGAGCGCCTGCGCACCCAGCTGCGCGACCTGCGTGCCGAGGTGACACTCGCCACAAGCGAGATGCCGGTGGCTGGCGCGGACGACGACCTCGGCGTGCTGCGCGCGGGAAGCCTGTTCGCCAACCGGTACGAGGTGTCGCGCATTCTCGGCAGGGGTGGCATGGGGATGGTGTATCAGGCGCACGACCGGCAGCTGGGTGAGAACGTGGCGGTGAAGATGCTGAGCGCCGATCTGTTGAGTGGCGACAGCGACGCGGTGGAACGGTTCAAGAACGAGATCCGGCTCGCGCGGCGCATCTCTCATCACAACGTGGTGCGCACCCACGACCTTGGCGAATGTGATGGCGCCTATTTCGTGACGATGGAGTACGTGCGCGGGCTCACCGTACGGGAGTTGCTGGAAACACGCGGCAAGCTCAGCGTGTCGTCCACGCTTGCGCTGGTTCGGCAGCTTGTAGCGGCGCTCGCCGTGGCGCACGGCGCGGGAGTCCTGCATCGCGACGTGAAGCCGGAGAACGCGCTCGTGGATGCGGATGGCGTGCTGAAGGTAATGGACTTCGGTATCGCGCGGCTCACCGAGCGCACGTCGACCCTCACCCAGGCGGGGATGATCCTCGGCACACCGGCATACATGTCGCCGGAGCAGCTGCTGGGTGAGGAGATCGACGCACGCGCCGATCTCTACGCGGTTGGCGCGGTGATGTTCGAGTGTCTAACCGGGATGGTTCCCTTCAGCGCGTCGTCCCCGATCGCGATGATCGGGAAGGTGCTCACGGTGCCGGCGGCGTTTCCCGCCGGCAGCGCGGCGGACATCCCGCCGGCGATGGCCGCCCTGGTGTTGCGGCTGCTCGCCAAGGACGCTGCGGAGCGGCCTCCACACGCCGACGATCTGCTCGAGCTGCTGCGCGAAATCGGGTGAGCGCGATGTCCTTGGCGCGCCGGTTGGCCGCGCAATGGGAAAGCATGCGTTCAAGGACGCCGTGGATCACGGGCGCGGCGGCGGTTCCGTGATGATCATTGACGGCCCTGCGTACGGCAGTGCATGAGCCACAGAGCCGGATTTCTCTCCGCCATCGCCATGCTTGCCGTCAGCGGTTGCGTCCGGATGGCTCCAACCACGAGTACTGTGCCGCAAGTCGATAGTGACGTGGCGTTGGTGACGGCATTGGCCACGCAGTTCGATTCCCTTCGGCGCGTCGCCCGCATTCCCGGACTAGCAGTGGTCGTCCTGCGCGACACGACTGTGCTGCTCGCGCGCGGATTCGGCGTGTCCAACGTCGAGCAGCACACACCCGTCACACCGGTGACGCCATTCAACATCGCATCGGTGAGCAAGCCGATCTCGGCGGTTGTCGCACTCCGGCTCGCACAGGACGGCTTGCTCGATCTCGATCGCCCGATGCGGCGTTACAAGGGGTTCGACGAGTTCTGCGCCTCGGCGCGAGAGGATGGAGGCATCTTCTTTTCGGACTATGGCTGCACAGGAGAGCGGCTCACGCTCCGCCACGTGCTGAGCATGACGGCCAACGGCGAGCCCGGGACGCGCTTCTTCTACAATCCGCAGTCGTACTCATGGGCCTCGCGCCCGATGGCCGAGGTGACCGGGCGAACATTCTCCGACCTGGTCGACTCGCTCGTGTTCCGCCCCGCCTCGATGACGGGTGCCGCACGCATCCACCGGCGCCTTCCGCTCCGCGCTGATCTTGTCCCCACTCTGGCGACGCCCTACCACATCGACTCGGCGGGCCGCGTGGTGGAATCAGACCCGCCACCGCCACAAGGCGACGGAGCGGCAGGCGGGGTAATCGCGAGTGTGACTGATCTGGCGCACTTCGATATCGCGCTGTCGAACGATCGCCTTCTCGCCCCCGCATGGCGCGCGAAGTTGTGGATGCCGGCGGAAGAGGGTCTCCCGTACGGTCTCGGATGGTTTCTCGGCAGCTACCACGGACGGCGAGTTGCATGGCATACAGGACTCTGGGATGGCCAGTACTCCGCACTCTATCTGAAGGTGCTCGGCGACGCGCGCGCTGAGCACGCCACGCTCATATTGCTGGCGAATAGTGAGGGACTGCGGTGGCCGTCGCGACTGGACGAAGCGGCGATCGAGCGATCGGCGTTCGCGGTCGCGTTTCTCGATGCATTTGCACCGTCGCGTCAGCGAGACGAGTAGCGGGAGCTAGTCGGGGTCGGTAGGGCAGGAATGTATTTTGCTCCCATCACTGGTTGTGCCGAATGTCTGCCCCACTCCGGTTTCTCCGAGCGCGGCTGCAGCAGCGTTTGCGCCAGGCGTCGCCCTGAACGTGCGGGTTTGCCGGCCACACGCCACCACCAATAGAAAATCACCAGCATACCGACGGCTGACGGCGCGATCTGCGACCACGGTTGCCCCCATCGCACGACATTCCCGACGAGCGCCGAGATCATGCCGAAGAGCGCTGAGCACATCTTGTAGATATGCTCCGGGAGCCAGATGTGCGCAAACCAGCGTCGCGGGAAGGTCCACCGCGCAAAGTCGTAGGCGAGGAGCACACCCACGGCGCTCAACGTGGACCACACGACCGCCGGTTGGCTGCTTCCATGGAACGGTCCGCGCATGAGTATCGGCACCAGAGCGATCGCCGCGCCAAGCCCGAACAGCGACCAGAGCATGTCGATCGGGTCCGGTCCGCGACTCTGCGTCCGTGCGACGCGCCACCCCCCAACGCCGACGTACGTCGTGAGCAGCGTCAGTACGGCAAAGAGCGGCATGAAGCGAAACGCGATCGTCCCGATCAGTGCGCTCCCGGTGACCGTCAGCAACGCAGCCATGAACCGCTGCCCAAGAACCTGATGGCGCACGTCGCCTTTCGTGCGCGCCAACTGTATCATCCCGAGTGAAATGCCACCCACGCCGGCACCGATATGGACGCTCAGGTTGGCGAGGTGCAGGAGTGTCATTGGCCGTCTGCCGAAGGTCGCAAATACGCTGCCCTGGAGCGTCGCGCGGAGCAACTCCGCACGTGGTTACTGGAGCTTACGTTGGAGGCCAACGCGGCGTTTCAAAGGGTGGGATGTGCTTCGAGACCTTCAGCGTGCCAGGACGCGGATCTGGACCTACCACGGCTCGGTCGCGTCTGTGGCGCTGGCATCAAGGCGGGGGTCGGCAAGGATCGCGGCGATGCATGGGCCTGGCCCACCCACGTAACTCCAGGCGAAATCGACCTCAGTCGCGACGCACCAGGCACGGTCTGCCGGCCACCAGAGATTCGCCGACTGGTGATGGTACGGGACGTCGCTGTAGCTGGTGCGGGCTGCCGTCAACGGACCGGAGAACAGGTGGTACTCGCGGTGCGGCAGCCTGAGCTGCGGCCCGAGGGCGTGTGGCACGGCGGAGCCACCGAAGCCGGTCCAGACCGCGAAACAGGACCGGTCCGGCGATGCCGTTGCAGGGCGCAGATGCTCGAGGAGCACCTCGATGACGGCCTGCGACAGCGTGCCGGTTGGGGCCTGCCTCTCAGGCACACCGCGATAGGCGAACGCCGCAGCCGTCGCCGGGTCGCGAAGCTCGCGCCCGTAGCGTTCAGCCAGCTCCTGTCAGGTCCACGGAGCCTCGCGCGTCGGCCCACCGGTGTCGAACGGATGGTGCACTCGGGCGTATGCCGCGAAGTGACCGGGCAGGAATGACGCGACGCTCGTCGCGAAGGTGGTCAGCGACTCCTGCAGCCAGGCCGCCGGTGCGAGCGAGGTTTGGTGACACAGAAGCGGAAGCTCGGGTGCGGTCGCGGCAATGCGATGGCGCCGAGATGAGAGGACGCGGAATCTTTTCCAGGACATGCACACCTTGCCTGATGTGTGGCTGACACACGTGCGGCTACGCCGATCAGACCTGAAACTGCCTCAGATGATGGTCCAGGTGGATATACATGAATGCCGACCACTCTTCAGATGTCATCTTGCCGAAGAAGAAGTGCGCATGCGGGATACCTGATAACGCAACTCCGCGAAGCCTGCGCCGACCTGACGGACGGAAGTCAGGCGCAGAGGTTGATTCGTGACACGCCGTGGGAATAGTGGCTTACCCTTCCCCAGCGTAACCGAACACACCTGGACGATGATCTCGTCCAGCAGCCCCGCGTCGTGGAATTGTCCGGCAAGGTCTCCTCCGCCAACGATCCAGATGTTCTTTGAGCCCGCCGCTTCCTTCATTTCGGCATGGACGGGTCGCACATCACCTTTTACGAAGCGCGTGTTCACCGCTGCGATCGAGGGGAGAACCCGGCTGGAAAAGATCCATGCGGGTTGCTCGTAGGGCCACGGTGATCCCAGATCGGCGGCCACCTGCTCGGCGTGACGCAGCATCCATTCATAGGTCGCGGAGCCCATTGTCAGCGCGCCAACCTCTGCGATGAATGACGGATAGCTCGTGTCATTGATATCGCCGAGGGGAAACAACCAGTCCAACGAGTCATCCTCCGTGGCTATGAATCCGTCGAGTCTCGTCGCGGTGCAATACTGAGTCATCATAGAGGCGCGTACCTCCACATTGTGACCTACGACAGTTGACGCCCAATTCAGGGCCGCGGGCGGCCCGAACACGCAGAAATGTGTGCGTCGCGGTCGCGCCACGCACGAAGCACCGGCAGCGTGGATTACCTGTAAGCACACCTAGCAATCGAGCTCGAGACAGCGTTCGTCATCAACCTGCCATTTCGCGCTGACGCTTTCCATCAACCGGCAACATCAGGACGAAGGTGCTCCCCTTCCCTGGCACCGACCGCACTGTGAGCGTGCCCCCAAGCACCTCGGCCAATCCACGTGAGATGGGCAGTCCAAGCCCCGTGCCCAACGGCGTCCCGACGTTGAGCTGCACGAACTCCTCAAAGATGCGAGCCTGATCGTCGTACGCGATCCCTTCGCCGGTGTCGACGACGCTGATCACTGCGCCGTGTGGCATCGCTTCGCACCGGAGCACCACTGGATTGCCACGCCCGAACTTGAGTGCGTTGCCGAGCAGGTTGAGCAGGATCTGGCGAACCCGCCTCGGGTCGGTGACGATCGGCTGCGGCGCCCCAATGCACTCCAGCGCGATCTCCGTGTGCGCGAGCTGCGCGGAGGGGGTCACGGTATCCAGAATGTCCTCGGTGAGCCCGCGAATCGTCACTGTCTCCCACTGCAGTTCGATGCGGCCGGCTTCGATCTTCGCGAGATCGAGCACATCGTCCACCAGCTCGCGCAGATGATTTGCTGCGCGCAGCGATCGGGACAGTGCGTCGCGCAGCGGCTCGGCCAGCGATCCGTAGAGCCCGTCGAGCGCGAGACTGGAATAGCCGATCACGGCGTTGATGGGGGTTCGCAGCTCGTGGCTCATGGACGCATAGAAGCGGCTTCGTGTCTCCAGCGCATGCTGGAGGCTGGAGCGCTGCTGTGTGAGCACATCATTCGTCTGCTCCAGTTCCGCCGTCTGCTGCTGCAATGCGCTGGACTGCTGCTCGAGCTCCACCGCCTGATCCTCGAGCAACTGCTGCTCGCGATGCCGCTCCGAGAGGTCGTGAAACACGGCGACGTACAGCGCCGGCTCGGTCCCCGTTACCCACCCGACCACCAGCTCGCCGAACCCGTCGTGACCGTCGGCGCCCACGAAGGTGAGACCAGCCGACGCCGTGCGCTCTCGCGCGGCGCTGAGCGTCGCGTGTACGGCGGCTCGACTCGACTCTCCCAGGACGTCCGCCAGCCGCGCTCCCACGAACGATGGCCTTGCCGCCAACACTTGCGTGGCTGCCGGATTGGCTGAGAGAATACGACCTGCCGCGTCGAGCGAGAAGACGGGGTCTGGCAGCATCTGCAGCAGGTCGGCGAGATAGACGTCGGAGATCAGTGCGCGCTCGGTGCGCTGTGGCGACGCAGTACTCGACTCGCGCTCGAGGCGCTCCCTCGTGCGACGGTACTTCCGGCGCTGACGGGTGACGCCCGAGGCCCGCTGCGCGATCCCGTCGCCGATGTCCTGCGGCGTGGCGAGCCACAACTCGCCGATGCCGGGCGCGAACCGCATCGCGCGCTCCACCAAGCGTCGCTCCTCCTCGCTCGTCACTATCACCACCACCTGCACATCGGCGTCCTCGCGATGCACACGTCGCGCAACCGGCAGCGGGTCGCGGGAACCGCTAATGATGATCACGCACTCTGCCCCCGCGATGCCCTCCGCTGCGAGGTCGCGAGCCACCGCACCGGCATTCCGGGCCCACGCAGGCAGCTCGGCGACGACATCGTGGAGCAGCACCACGCCAGGCGTCAGTTCCACCGTCTCGCCGTGCATCGCGCGACTCGTGGTCACGTCACCCGCTCCCGCTCACAGCAGCGGAAGATTGAGCAGCGCGCGTCCCACCCATCCTTTCAGCATGTCGGTCGTGGGCGCCATGACGTGACTCGCGCGCGCGTCACGAAGGATGCGGGCCAGCCGGCTGTTCTCCCGGTACGCCGTGCCCCCGCAGAGGGTCATCGCTTCATTCGCGAGCAACACCGCGGTGTCGCCCGCCATCGCCTTGCAGGCGAGGATGCTCGTGAGCGCATCCGGCGTTCCGGCGTCGCCCTTCTCCGCGGCGTCGTAGATCAGCCGCCGGGTGGCCTCGAGCTGCGTCCAGAGCGCGCCGAGCCGGTGCGAGACGATGGCCGACTGTCCGAGCAGCTCACCGGTATGATTGTACCGACGGGTGCCCGCGTGCGTGCGCGCCTCGTCGAACGCGGCCTGCGCCACACCGAGGTACGTGCCGGCCATCGCCATCAGGAAGTAGGGAGCAACCACCTCGAATACGTACCAGAGCTGGTCGCCCTGCGCGCCGAGCAGGTTCGCCGCCGGGAGCGTCACGTCGTCGAGTCGGAGCGTACGCGAGTCGTTGGCGCGCATGCCGAAGCCTTCCCAGGCGTCGGCCCAATGCATTCCCTCGGTGTCACGATCGACCACCACGCAACTGAATGTGCCGTCGGCCTCGTCGCCGCCATCCACTGCCGTGGTGGACAGTACGTACGAATCGGCGTGCGATCCGTTGGTGACGAAGCTCTTGGTACCATTCAGCACGAATCCATCCGG
>JBBSVF010000040.1:0-16610 GCA_038233745.1 Gemmatimonadales bacterium | reverse complement strand
GTGACTGCTCGAACGAGACGACGTCGCGCAGCGGGAGTTCGGTGCTCACAAGCTTGGCGACATTCTCCACCTGCGTCACCACCATGTCCTGGGTGACCACGGGAGGTGACGCGGTCCACGGCCAGTGAATCGCGGGCAGGCTACTGCGCCCCACCAGCACCGCGACCAGCATCACCACCGCGATCACCGCAACGGCGCCGAGCCCGCCCAGGGCCAGGGCAGGGCGGCGACTGGAGCGCTCGGTGCCCGGAGGTGTGGTCATTCCCAGCCTACTCCCCGTACGGGATCCAGATGTTCTTCACCTGCGTCGCCTCGCGCAGGAACTCCCGCCCCTCACCCTGCCGCACGTCGGTCCAGCTGCGGGACTCGGACTCGCAGAAGGTGCGCTTCATGTTGTCGGCCGACGCCAGCTCCACGGCCTTCACCCCGTCCTCCGATCCGAAATACCACACCGCATCGATATCGTCGTGCTCGGCCAGCGTCTGCATCAGCGTGTCCTTCGCGCCCGTCACGATGTTAACGACACCGGCGGGCAGGTCGGAGGTCTCGAGCACCTGGTAAAAGTCGGTGGCAGCGAGGGGCCACTTCTGCGACGGTACCACCACCACCGTGTTCCCCACCGCAATCGCCGGGGCAATCACACTCACGAGCCCCAGCAGCGGATGCTCTTCCGGCGCGGCCATCCCGATCACGCCGATGGGCTCGTTCATTGCCAGCGCCACGCCGCGCAATGGCACTTGGTGCACCAGGCCATCATACTTGTCGGCCCACGCCGCGTAGGTAAACAGCCGCGAGACCGCCGCATTCACCTCCGCCATGCCGTCACCGCCGGTCATCGACGCAATGCGCGCCGCGAACTCCGGGGCACGCGCCGCGAGATTCTCGGCGATGTAATAGAGGATCTGCGCGCGGCTGTGTCCCGTTGCCTTCGACCAGCCCGCATGCGCTGCGTGCGCCGCTTCCACCGCATTCCGAAGATCCTTGCGATTGCCCTCACCCACTTCGCCGATCACCGCGCCATCCGCCCCCACCACTCGCACGGAGTAGCCGGAGTCCGGCCGTGCCTGCTTGCCGCCGATGAAGAGCTTCGGCGTGCGGTCCACCAGCGGCCCACCCCGGTCGCGATCGTCCAGCTCCGCAGCGCGACGCACGATCCTGCCGCCACGCCCCTTGGCCGACGCATGCTTCGCGCGACCCGCTGCCAGATCGTCGGCGCGCTCCACCACCTTCTCCCGCACCAGATACTCCCACATCCCCTCGCGCCCACCCTCGCGCCCGAAACCGCTCTCGCGATACCCACCAAAACCGGCGGCGGCGTCGAGCAGGTTCGTGCTGTTGATCCAGACCACGCCCGCCTTGATCTTCGGTGCGACATCGAGCGCCAGATTGATGGACTCCGACCACACACTTGCCGCCAGCCCGTACACCGTGTTGTTCGCCAGCGCCACCGCCTCGGCAGGCGTGCGGAACGTCATCGCCACGAGCACCGGGCCGAAGATCTCCACCTGCGCAATGTTGCTGCTGGGCTGCACACCGGTAAACAGCGTGGGCGGATAGAAACACCCCTCCGTGGGACAGGCCCACGACGGCTGCCACATCTCCCCCTCACCCTTGCCCGCCTCCACCAGGCTGCGAATGCGATCGAGCTGCACGGGATCCACGATCGCTCCCATGTCCATACTCTTGTCCAGCGGATTCCCCAGCCGGAGGTTCTCCATCCGCGCGCGCAGCTTGGCGTACAACCGCTCGGCGATTCCCTCCTGCACGAGCAGTCGCGAGCCGGCGCAGCACACCTGACCCTGGTTGAACCAGATCGCGTCCACCACACCTTCCACCACCGAGTCCAGATCCGCGTCGTCAAAGACGATGAACGGTGACTTGCCCCCAAGCTCCAGCGAAAGCTTCTTGCCGCTCCCCGCAGTGGCGCGACGAATGATCTTTCCCACTTCGGTGGATCCGGTAAAGGCGATCTTGTCCACGTCGTCATGCGCGACCATGGCGCCGCCGGTGGCGCCGTCGCCGGTCACGACGTTGAGCACACCCGCTGGCAGCCCCACCTGCTGCGCGAGTTCCGCGAAGGCCAGCGCGGTGAGCGGTGTGAACTCTGCCGGCTTGATCACGATGGTGCATCCCGCGGCGAGCGCCGGCGCGATCTTCCACGACATCATCAGCAGGGGGAAGTTCCACGGGATGATCTGTCCCACCACACCCGCACCCGTGTAGCCTGCGAACTCCGTCTCCAGCAGCTGTGCCCAGCCCGCGTGATAGTAGAGGTGCCGTGCCACGAGTGGGATGTCGATGTCGCGGGTTTCG
Organism: Gemmatimonadales bacterium; assembly: GCA_038233745.1. Lineage (GTDB taxonomy): Bacteria > Gemmatimonadota > Gemmatimonadetes > Gemmatimonadales > Gemmatimonadaceae > AG11. The sequence goes on along the minus strand of JBBSVF010000040.1, from coordinate 14,297 downwards.
CGGATGCTCTTGCCGTTGTCCATGCTCTCGAGCACTGCGAGCAGTCGCGCATTGCGCTGTACAGCACGCGCGAGCGCGTACAGATAACGCGCACGGCCGTGGCCTCCGAGCGCCTGCCAGGCGGGCAGCGCAGCGCGCGCAGCCTTCACCGCCGCGTCCACGTCCTTGGTCGATCCCTGCGACACCTGCGCGAGCCGGCGCGTCGTGGCCGGATTGTTCACGTCGAACAATCCCGCCGGCTTCGTCCACTCGCCATTGATGAAGTGCCCGAAGCGTGACTCGTGATCGGCCAGCCATTGCTCCGCCGGCTTCGCTCCTTCGGGAGCGGGGCCGTATTCCATGCTGTCGAAGACTTCCCGGACCGTGGTCATCGGTTACACCATGGGATGGCGATGGGCCGCGGAGTAGCGACCGGTAACGAAATGTTCGAGCTGTCGCTCGATGTCCGTGAGCAGGCCGGAGGCACCAAAGCGGAAGAGATCGGGCTTCAGCCAGCGATCTCCCAGTTCGTCCTTCATGAGATACAGATACTCCAGCGCATTCTTGGCGGCGCGGATCCCTCCTGCGGGCTTGTAGCCCACCGCATAGCCGGTGGCCTCGTGGAACTCGCGGATCATGCGCACCATCACGAGCGAAAAGGGCAGGGTGGCGTTCGTGCCTTCCTTGCCGGTCGACGTCTTGATGAAGTCGGACCCCGCCATCATCGCGACCATGCTGGCCCGGGCCACATTGCCCAGCGTCGCCAGCTCGCCCGTGGCGAGGATGCTCTTCATGTGCGCATCGCCACAGGTCTCGCGGAAGAGCTTCACCTCATCGTACAGCGCCTGCCAGTTGCCGGTGAGCACATGGCCGCGCGTGATCACGATGTCGATCTCCTTCGCGCCGGCAGCCACCGAGGCGCGAATCTCCCGCACGCGCTCCTCCAGGGGCGAGAGTCCCGCCGGAAACCCGGTGCTCACCGCGGCCACCCGAATACCCGTGCCTTCGAGTGCCTCCACGGCAGTGGGTACCATCGCGTGATAAACGCAGACCGCACCCGTGGTGAGTCCCACGTCGCCCATGCCCAGCTGCTCCAGCAGGTCGGGGCGCACGGGATGCGCCGCCTTCGCGCAGAGTCGCCGGACATTCCCCGCCGTGTCGTCGCCGGCCAGCGTCGTGAGGTCGATGAGCGAGATGGCGCGCAGCAGCCACCCCGCCTGCCACTCCTTCTTCACTGTGCGACGCGTGGGAATCGTCGCCGCGCGGCGTTCCACCGCGGAACGGTTCACCCGGAGCGAACGGACGACGTCGAGATCGAGGGGAAAGCCCGGATTCCGCTCGACGTGATCGTCCGAAAGGTGCGAGCGCCGCTCAGCGGGCGAGGACGCGGGAGCGTCGGGTCGCGCGAGCCGGAGGGCTGGTTCATTCTGCTGCATGGGAGTCCCGTGCGGGAGACTTGGCCTGCGGGATGGTTCGCCGCAGGGCGCAATCTAATGAGGAGGGCCGAGGGCGGCGAGGATCACGAGCTGGCGAGGGTGCGGGATTACGGCGATTCGTGTCAGTCGCTGAACGTGGTGAGATGCCCCCGCCGCCCCTGCACTCGTTAGTTTTCACGGATGAGTAGCGAACCTCTCTCCTTCGACGGCAGGGCCGACGACGGCGATGACGCCGAGGGATCCGGCGACGCCCCCGGACCGCGCAGCGGCCCCTTCACGCGCGACAATCCGCTCACCTTCATCGTCCCGGAGCCGCTGCTCCTGAGGATCGAGCGGGTGGACCGGCCCGGCGCATCCCCTGGTGACCAGCCAGTAGCGTTCACGCGCGCCGGCCCCCGGGATGTGCTGCTCGCCGTGAATTCCTACCCCACGCAGCTCGTGGATGCCTTCCTGGCCAGCGACGCCTTTGGGGAGGCGGTGATCGTGGTTGGGGCCGCATGGGAGGAGGACGGCGGAGTTCGTGGCGAGCTCAGCGCCCTCCTTCCCGAGCACACCATGCAGGCCATCCAGGAAACCGTGTCGCCCGAGGACGACGAGGACGGCGATGACGAACCCGAAGAGTCCTGGGCGGCCTCCGCGTCGCCGTCAGGAGTCACGTACGAGGAGGCCGTCGGGGATGACGACGCTGACGACGACGACTCCGAAGACGACGACTCCGAAGACGACGATGGCGAGCCGCACTTTCCCCTGGTGATCGGCGCCGTGCTGCGCTTTCCGGAAAACCGAAAGTTCCCCGGGGACTTCGAAATGGAAGTCGACGACCTCATGCGTGCCATCCTCGAAGGGCGCGCGATGGACGCCGCCGAGAAAAGAATTGACAACCTTCTTGGCGGTGTCTGACGTGTACGGCACCATTCTTACATAGGAAACAGACGAGTAGTTCAGGAGAACGGATGTCTCGTCTCTCCGTCACCCGAAGTTGCAGGGGCGCAGTGTGTCGTGGAATGTCGATGTGTCCGGACATGTGTTCCGGGGAGTGGAGATGAGTGACGACTTTCCTCACTCCGTCGTGGACCGCCAGGGAGTCGAGTGGATGGTTCAGGAAGTCCAGACTCCGCAGGAGTGGGCCAAGGGCCCGCGGTGCCTGTTGGTGAGCTCGCGTGAGTGCGTGCGCCGGCTGTGGAATTATCCGCAGAATTGGCGAACGCTGGATGCGGATGTGCTGCTCCGGCTGGGTCGCGCCGACTGACGTCGTCACCGCGCTGGGCCGCGCGCGGTTCGCGTATCCACGCAACGATCATTATCGGATTGTGTTGAGCGCGCTGCAACATTTTCCGGGGCTAGCGCGTAGAGCTTGGGTATGACGACCCATTGGAGAACGATGCGTCGCAGCCGTCCGGCCTTTCGGCGGGACACGGCAGCCAGCACGTCACATGGCGTGGTACCAGGGCACCTCGATGTCGAGGCACCCGAGCACGAACCGGCCCCGAGGCCGGACCGTGCATACGGATTGCTGCAGGCCAGCGGTCAGATCCAGCTCATAGCGCCGGATTGCTGACGGCTGTTCCGCAGCGGCACCAGACGTCCCGCACTGAACGTGACCCACCCCTCCCCATCGCAGCTCCCGCAGCAAGGTCGCCGTCGCAACGCGTCGGACGACGCTCGATTGCGCACAACGCTGGAAGACGCCGGAATCATGACGTGGGACATCGACCTCGTCGCCGACGCGGTCAACGCGGTTCCCGCTCCCGTGGACGCCGACGGGCGCTCGTTCTTCCGAACGGTTCAACAGTCCTTCATCGCGCTCGTGCACCCCGACGACCGCGAACGCGTGCGACGCGCGCTCGATACCGCCCTGCACAGTGACGCGGGCATTCTGGAGGTCGAGTACCGTCGCCCGCCCACCCCGGAAGGCGAACGCTGGGTGCTCTCGAAGGGACGCGTGACCAGGGACACGGAGGGACTCTCGACGCATCTCTCCGGAATCACCATCGACGTGACCGACCGCCACCGGCTGGAAGACCAGCTCCGGCAGGCGCAGAAGATGGATGCACTCGGCCAGCTCGCGGGTGGTGTTGCCCACGACTTCAACAACCGGCTCACGATCATCCGGATGAATGGGGAGTTGCTGGCCGAGTCGGGGCCTCCGGATGCGGATCTGCAGCTCGGGCTGGACGAGATCATGCATGCCGCCGATCGCGGCGCCGCCCTCGCTCGGCAACTCCTGGCGTTCAGCCGCCGGCAGCCCATGCAGCGGGAACGCCTGCAGCCAGCCGCCGTCGTGCGCAGTGTGGAGAGCATGTTGCGCCGTCTCGTGGGCAGCCAGATCGAGCTGTCGACGGTCATCACCACGAACGGATGGGTGGAGGCGGATGCCGGTCAGTTGGAGCAAGTGCTTCTGAACCTGATCGTGAACGCGCGGGATGCGATGCCGGATGGCGGACGCATCCGGCTCCGCGCTTTCGACGTGGACGTCAGCGACTTCCGGACGGATCTGGAGTCAGGCGAATACGTGGCGCTCGAAGTGCGCGATGAGGGGGTGGGAGTTGCCGCGGAGCACCTGGACCGGATTTTCGAGCCGTTCTTCACGACGAAACCGCTCGGTGAAGGAACAGGGCTCGGGCTCTCGACAGTTCATGGTATCGTGACGCAGTTTGGTGGGCATCTGCTCGTGGGCAGCGTGCCCGGGGCAGGCGCTACCTTTACCGCATTCCTCCCTGCGAGCCCGGCTCCCGCCACGTCGACACACGCGTGACATCGGGGCGGCTCATTGAGCGTTGAACGATGAGCCAGGACGTCAACACAACACGACTCAACAAGCGCTCGAGTGCGGCCGTCCTCACGGTGATCGCGGTGGCGGTGGCGATGCTCGTGGTGCTCGTGGCCCAGACCTCCCGGCAGGCGAAGGAGGCTGGCATCATCAACACGATGGGCCGCCAGCGGATGCTCAGCGAGCGGCTCGTGAGCTCGGTGCTCGCGTCGCGCGAAGCCTCACCTTCCGAACAGCCACTCTGGCGTGCACGCGTGGCCACCACCTCGGGGGAATTCCGCGAGAGCGCGCTCCAGCTCGAAGGAGTTCATGAGGGCGGCCCCACCCTGGAGGGTGGTTCGGGCAGTGTACTCTCCGAGTTCCACATGCTCGCCCCCCTCCGCGACTCGCTGATCGCTACCGCGCGTGCGGGCGGGGAGACCACACTCGCCGCCGACCGCGTGAACGAGCTGTTCGCGCAACAGCGGCGCTTCGTGGGCAGCATGGAGCATCTGATGTCGGAGCTCGAGGGGACGTCCACACGCGAGGTCGACTTCCTGGTTCAGCTCGAGGCACTGTGCGTCGCCCTGCTGCTCGGCGCCCTGGGCTTCGCGGTGCGGCTGGCGCTCCAGCCGACGCAGGCCCATTTGATCTCCACCGTGGAGGCGCTGGAGGAGAGCGAGTCACGCACCCGAGCCATGCTGGACGCGATGGACGAGGGCATGCTGCTGATGGACCGCAGCGGGAAGGTGCTCAACTGGAATCCGTCGCTCATCCGCATGCTCGGCATCCGTGAGGATGCGCAGGAGGTGGGCATCGCCGAGATGGCGGCGGAACTGCGCGACGAGAATGGGGATCTGCTCGGCCCGGAACGCCTTCCAACTCGCACCACCATCCGCACCGGCAAGGCGCTGAAGGACGTGGTGCTGCAAGCCACCCGCAGTGACGGCTCCGTGGTATGGCTTTCGTGTAACACGCATCCGCTCTTCCGCGGGGCCGGTGAGGAGCCGCATGCAGCGGTGGGCATCAATCGCGACATCACGCAGGAACGGCTGCTCGAGTCCCAGCGTGTGGCGCAGTCGCAGGCACTCGAAGAGCAGAATCGGGAACTGGCCGATCAGACCACGGCGCTCGAATCCGGGCAGTCTCTCTATCGCTCCGTCGTGGATACTGTGGGGACGGCGATCGTCGGACTCGATCCGATGGGCAAGGTGTTCGAGTGGAATCGCGAGGCGGAGGCGCTCTTCGGCATTCCGCGAGCCGATGCACTCGGGGAGGATTACGCGGAACGGTTCGTGACCGACAGCTATCGCACGCGCATGCGGGAGGGCATTCGCAATGTCCTCGGCGGTGCCTCGGTACGGAGCTTCGTCGCACCGGTTCGCGATGGGGCCGGGTTGCGGCGGTCGGTGCTCTGGAACATCACGCCGCTCCGCACGGACGAAAATTCGCCGGCGTATGGCATCATCGCGGCGGGGCTGGATATCACTGAGCGCGAATCGTCGGACGAACGGTTCCGGGTGCTGTTCGAACGCGCCACCGATGCACATGTGCTGTACGACGAGACCGGCATCCTGGACTGCAACGATGCGACGTTGCGCATGCTGGATGTGCCGACGCGTGATGCCATCCTCGGGCAATCCCTTGCGACGATGTCGCCCGAGCGGCAACCCGATGGGAGACTGTCCACGGTGGTAGCCTCGCAGATGCGCCACCGCGCCCTGGACCTGGGATACCAGCGGTTCGAATGGGTGCACCGCACCTTCACCGGCCGCGACTTTCCCGTTGATGTCACCCTCACGCCGGTACGGCTGAACGGACGCGAAGTGCTGCTCGCAGTGTGGCATGACATCGCGCATCGCAAGGCGGTGGAGGATGCATTGCGCGAAGCGAAGGATGCGGCCGAGTCGGCGAATCGCACCAAGAGCGAGTTCATGACGCGCATGAACCACGAGTTGCGCACCCCGCTCACCGCGATCATCGGCTTCTCCCGTGTGCTGTTGCAGGGGCGCAATGGAGCACTGAGCGATGCGGCGAAACTCTACGCCGAACGCATCCGCGAGAACGGCATGCACCTGCTCTCGCTCATCAACCAGATTCTCGATGTGGCCAAGGTGGAAGCGGGTCGCATGGAGCTGGAACTGGAGCCGGTACAGCTCGATGCGCTGGTGAACGAGACCGTGAGCATGCTGGAGTCCACGGCTGAGGCCAAGGGACTGAGCATGCGCCGCGAGCTTCCCGTGGTGGTGGTGCCCTACCTCACCGATGCCGGGAAGCTGCGGCAGATTCTCATCAACCTGGTCGGCAACGCCATCAAGTTCACGGCGAAAGGCGGCGTCACCGTGCGTCTGGTTACCGACTCATCGGGCGTGCCCACCGAGATCATGGTGCGCGACACGGGCATGGGCATCGCACCCGAGATGCGCGAGAAGATCTTCGAGCCTTTCGAGCAGGGCGAGAGCTCCACGCGCCGGCAGTTCGGGGGGACGGGTTTGGGACTCTCCATCGTGCGCGCGTTCACGGAGCATATCGGCGCCACCATCCTGGTGGACGGTACCCCAGGTGCGGGAACCACCTTCACAATCAAGCTGCCACCGCCGGGACAGCTTGTCGCTGCGCGCCAGGATACAGGGGACGCTGACGCCGCGGTGTCCTGAGGTCGGAGAATTGCGAGACGGAGCAGCGCGCCGCGCAAGATCGCCAGCAGTTCAACTCTTCCGCACCAGTGGTTCCCATGACTCTTCGTCAGCTCTCCCTTCTGATCGGGCTCTGCACCGTTGTCTCGTGCGCCAGCAGCGGCTCATCCGACCGTCAGTACCCGCCGGGTGATCCGCGTCGCGGCGTCATTGCCGACAGCATGCGGCGCAACACGGTCATCGAGAACGCGCGCCCGGACGCGCCAGCGCGCGCCGGCATGATCGTGGTGGCCAATCAGGGCGCCGCGAGCGCTTCGGTGCTGGACGCCGCCACCATGCGCACCATCGTCACGCTGCCGGTGGGGGTGGGACCGCACGAAGTCGTGGTGTCGCCCGATGGCCGATGGGCCGTGGTGACGAACTACGGCGATCGCACAACGGTGGGAAATACGCTGAGTGTGATCGATCTGGAGCCGGCCACTCCCCTCGTGGCCCGCACGATCGACCTCGGCGAGTATCGTCGTCCGCATGGGGCCGTGTTCGTGGATGACGGGCGCACGCTGGCCGTCACGAGCGAACAGTCACAGCGCCTGGTGCTGGTGAATTTCCTGAGCGGTCGCGTGGACACCACGCTCGCCACGAATGGCCGCGGGTCGCACATGGTGGCCGTGCGGCGCGACGGCCTGAAGGCCTGGACCGCCAATATCGGCGACAGCAGCGTGACGGAATTCGACCTGGGCTCGCGACGCACGGTACGCACGTATCACGTGGCCCCGAACGACGAGGGGATCGCCACGACACCCGGCGGCTTGCGGCTGTGGGTCGGGAGTAACACCGCGAAGACCGTCACGATCATCGACACGGAGCGCGGTGTCGCCGTGGATACGCTGCGCGGCTTCGGATTTCCCTATCGCATCGGAATTTCACGCACCGGACGCATTGCCGTGGTGAATGATCCCACGGCCAACCGGATCTGGCTGTTCGATGCGGTGACCAACCGAGAGCTCGCGCAGCTCGATCTGGCGACGGAAAAGGGAGTGAAGCCGGTGAGTGGAGGACAGCCGGGACAGAGCGGCGCGGGCCCCGAGGGAGTGACCTTCGATCCGATCGCCGACTACGCCTACGTGACGCTGAACGGCAGCAATCAGGTGGTGGCTGTCGACCTCGCTGCCCGGAAGATCGTGGGGTTCGGCGACACAGGCGCCTCACCCGACGGCATCGCCTTCTCACCCATCATTCCTCGCTGATGTTCCGGCAGCGATGACCCACTGCTGCAGGCCGGCCCAGGTCCCACCATCCTGCAGCATCAGCGTGAGGAAATAGGTCACCACCTCGTTCAGGTCGTGCGACGCGGCGAGTCCATCTGCCGCGCCCTTGAGGGCAACCGGATCCTGCACCGGGACCTCCACGTTCTCGGAGTCGATGCGACCATCCTCGTTCGGAATGCCCAGTGCGTTCAGGAACGCCCCCATCATGGGCCGACGGTGACCGAGGTGAAGATCCACCAGGTACGCACTGAGCAGCTGTGCGTCGTCCAGGGGCAGTCGAGCCGCTTCGGAGACCAGTTTGGTGCGGGGCCACGTGGCCACCGTCTGCGGGCGGAACTTGAGTGCGCTCGCAACCGAAGCGCGCGTGGTTGCCCGCACCCAGCCGCCCTCATCATCCTGCATCGCCGCCGAAATGGCCTGTGAACGCTCCTCGGCATCGAGCGCCCGCCAGAGCCGGCGGATCGTGGTGGTGTCAGGGGCGCTGGCGAGCGCGGCAAGAGCGGGGCGGAGCGGTGTCATGGGCATGGGGCGAATCCTAACGCGTTTCACGCCTCCACAGCGAGGGTCGGCTTCTTGCGTTCGCCCGAGGGGCGCACGTTTTACCAGAGACCCGCCCGCCCGCTCCCAGCTGCCGCCGCGTCGCTCCGCCATTCCCCCAGCCCGTTCGCCCGTGACCCTGTCCAATTCCGCACTTCCCCGGATCATCGACGAGCGCCAGGACGAGATCCTGGCCCAGTGGACGACGAAGCTCATGTCGAACCTTCGCCGAGGGATCATCTCCGAGGCCGATCTGCGCGCGCAGTGCGCAGATCTCCTGAACGCGATGCGGCGCGCGCTCATGGACAATCCCGATGCCAACATCGACGGCCCGGTGTGGAGCAGCGTGCGCGACGTGCTGAGCCGCGTATCCTACTCCCGTGCACAGCAGGGCTACTCGCCCAGCGAGACCGCCACCTTCGTGCTCTCCCTGAAGGGTGTGCTGTTCGACGAGCTGCGCCGCGCGCACGGAGCACAGATCGGCGCCGTGGTGGAGGACGTCATCGTCACCACCGACATTCTGGACCGTCTGGCCCTCTTCACCACCGAGGTCTACATCCGCACCCGCGAGGAGCTGATCTCGCGGCAACAGGCGGACATGCTGGAGCTCAGCACTCCGGTCGTGAAGCTGTGGGACGGAGTCCTCGCCCTGCCGATGATCGGAACCCTCGATAGCTCCCGGACCCAGGTGGTGATGGAATCACTCCTCCAGCGGATCGTGGAGACGGGCGCCGACGTCGCCATTCTGGATATCACCGGCGTGCCCACCGTGGACACGCTCACGGCGCAGCATCTGCTGAAGACCGTGACTGCCGCGCGCCTCATGGGCGCCGAGTGCATCATCAGCGGTATCCGGCCGCAGATCGCCCAGACGATCGTGCATCTGGGTGTGGACCTGGGCGACGTGATCACCAAGGCGACGCTGGCCGACGCCTTCAAGGTCGCGCTGTCGCGCAAGGGATTGTCGGTCGGTCGTCGCGCCGGGGCGCCGCCCCGCACCACCAACCAGCTGCTGCAGTCCGGACAGTAAGTGATGGAACGCATTCCGATTCTCCGGATGGGGTCATTCCTCCTGGTCACGATCCAGGTGGATATGCACGACCGGTTGGCGATGCAGCTGCAGGAGGATCTGAGCGAACAGATCACCCGGCACAGTTCGCGAGGAGTGCTCATCGATATCAGCGCACTGGACATCGTCGACTCATTCATTGGGCGCATGCTGGCGAACATCGCGGGCATTTCCCGCGTGCTCGACGCGGTTACCGTGGTGGTGGGAATGCAGCCCGCGGTGGCGATCACGCTCGTGGAGCTTGGCCTGTCGCTCCCCGGCGTGCGCACGGCGCTGAACGTGGAGAAGGGCATCGTCCTGCTGCAGCAGGCCCTGGCGTCGGACGACTCCGAGTTGGTTGAGCCGGACGATGCAGACGACCCGAACTGAGCAGATTGCCGTCCGCGCCCAGGCCGATATCGTGAATGTGCGGCAGGTGGTGCGAACGTGGGGAATGCAGGTGGGGTTCGGGCTCGTGGATCTCACGAAGCTGGTGACCGCCGCAAGCGAGCTCGCGCGCAACACGGTGGAATACGGTGGGGGCGGATCGCTGCTCCTGGAACAGGTGCGCGATGGTGTTCGCGCGGGGGTGCGCCTCAGCTTCGAGGATCAGGGGCCCGGCATTCCCGATATTCCGCGCGCCATGACCGATGGATACACCAGCGGTAGCGGCATGGGACTCGGTCTGGGCGGCAGCCGCCGCCTCGTGGATGAATTCACGATCGAGAGCGAGGGCGGGCGGGGCACTCGCGTCAGCATCCTGAAATGGAAGCTCCGGTGACGAACTCCACGTCCGCTCCCTGGCGACCAGCACGCGGGGGGCCAGTCACGCTCGCCGTGCCGGTCACCGACCTCTCGATGGTGGGTGAGGCGCGCCGTGCCGCGGACGGCATCGCGCGATCATGCGGACTCGACGAACCAACGCGCAGCGACCTCGGCATCCTGGTAACCGAAGCGGCAACAAACCTCGCGCGACACGCGACAGAGGGCGTGCTCTATCTCAACGATACGCAAACCAGCGGCGTGCCCGGGGTGGAGCTCATCGCCGTGGACTCGGGGCCGGGAATGCGCGACGTCGCCGATTCCCTTCGTGACGGGGTCTCCACGGGTGGGACGCCGGGCACCGGACTGGGCGCGATCAGCCGGATCGCCAACGAGATGCACGTCTACTCCCGCAGGGAGGAGGGCACGGTGGTGCTCGCGCGCCTGCACGGGAAAGGCGACGCTGCGAACGCCGGTCGCGGGCAGCTGCTCGACGCAGGGGTGATCTGCCGTCCCATGACGGACGGGCAACCCAACGGGGACGGCTGGCTCATGCATCAGGCGCCGGACCGCGCACTGGTGCTGGTGGTGGACGGACTCGGCCATGGCCCGGTGGCTGCAGAATCGGCCGACGTGGCACGCGAGAGCTTCCGCGGACTCGCCGCCGCCACACCATTGCAGGCACTGGGCGCCCTGCACGAGTCCATGAGGTCGACGCGTGGCGGCGCCCTGGCGGTGGCCGAGATCGTTCTGCGCGATGGTGCGTTGCGAGTAACGCTCGCCGGAGCGGGAAACATCTCCGCTTCGGTGGTGGGCACCACCGGCGCCCGATCATTGCCGTCCATGAATGGCACCGCCGGACTCCAGATCAGGGCCATGCAGGAGTTCAGCGTGGAGTGGCCCCAGGGCGCGATGCTCATCATGCACTCCGACGGCATCAACACGCGGTGGCGGCTGGACAACTATCCCGGATTGCTCATGCGGCCACCTTCGGTCGTGGCCGCAGTGATCCACCGGGATTTCCTGCGAGGCCGGGATGACGCGACAGTCCTCGTGCTCGCCCAGCGCTCATGAGCGATCCCACGCCGGGCCGCTCCCTCGATATCGTGACGGTGGCCATCCGATACGAGAACGACGTGGTGCTCGCCCGACAGCGCGCACGTCGCATCGCCGAGCTCGTGGGGTTCGATCGCCAGGATCAGATCCGCTTTGCGACCACCGTGAGCGAGCTGGCGCGCAACGCCTTTCAGTATGCCAGGGAAGGGCGCGTCCGCTTCAGCGTGGAAGCCTGGGATCGGGCCAGCATGCTCGTGGCGGAGGTGAGGGACAGTGGTCCCGGGATCGCGGATCCGCAGGCCATTGTGGAGGGTCGGTACGTCTCGCGCACGGGCATGGGTGTGGGGCTCCTTGGGGCGCGGCGGCTGAACGACCGCTTCGAACTGCGATCTGCGTCAGGTACTGGAACAACCGTGACGATCGGACGCATCATTCCCGGCGGCCGCATTGTGGAATCAGCAGAACTTGCGCACGTGACCGGCGAGCTCGAGCGAGGTCAGGCAGGCACGCCCTTCGAGGAGCTGCAACAGCAGAACCAGGAGCTCATGAGCGCACTGGATCAATTGCGCCAGAGCAAGGCGGACATCGAGCGGCTGAATATCGAGCTCGAGGAGACCAATCGCGGTGTGGTGGCGCTCTACGGAGAGCTGGACGATCGCGCGAAGGAGATGCGCCGTCTGTCGGACACCAAGACGCGCTTTCTCTCCGACATGAGCCACGAACTTCGCACGCCGCTCACGTCGATGATCAATCTCGCTCGCCTGTTGCTCGATCGCACGGACGGTGAGCTGAGCGAGGAACAGGACCGCCAGGTCAGCCTCATCTCCCGCTCTGCGGAGTCGCTCGTGGAGATGGTGAGCGATCTGCTGGACATCGCCAAGATCGAGGCTGGACGCGTGGATCTGCACCCGGAACAGTTCAGCGTGGGTGAGCTCTTCGCGGGACTTCGCGGCATGTTCCGCCCCCTCTCCATCGTTCCCGCGGGTGCGCTGATTTTCGAGGAAGATCATCACGACCTGCTACTGCATACCGATGAGCGACGGGTAGCGCAGGTGCTGCGAAACTTCATTTCGAATGCCCTCAAGTTCACCAGCGAGGGTGAGGTCCGCGTGAAGACGGAGCCCGGCGGAGACATGGTGAGCATCACCGTGAGCGACACGGGAGCCGGGATCGCCGAGGCCGATCAGGAGCGCGTGTTCGAGGAGTTCGTTCAGGTGGATGGCCCCATCCAGCGGCGCCTCCGCGGTACGGGGCTCGGACTGCCCGTGTCGCGCAAGCTGGCAGCATTGCTCGGGGGCGAAATCACCGTGCAGAGCCAGCTCGGCACGGGGTCGGCATTCACGCTCCGGATCCCTCTCCGGCTTGAGGCGGTGTCGGCGAATGGCTGATCCCGGGGTGAGTCGCGTGCTCGTGGTGGACGACACCGAGGGCAATCGGTACGCGACGGCGCGCATGCTGCGCGCTGCCGGCCTTGACGTGATCGAGGCTGAGACGGGAGCACAGGCGCTCGAGATCGTGGCGCGCGAGCTTCCGGATGCGCTGGTGCTGGATGTGAATCTGCCCGACATGACCGGGTTTGACGTGGTGAGCCGGATGCGTGCGTCACGTGCGGAGATCGCCACCCCCGTTCTGCATCTCTCGGCCAGCTATACCAGCGACGCGGATCGCGCACGAGGACTGGAGGGGGGCGCTGATGCATATCTCACGCACCCGATCGATCCCAAGGTCTTTGTCGCCACCGTTCGATCACTGCTGCGCGCCGGCGCCGCCGATCGCCGCCTGCAGGAGGCAGCGAACGAATGGCAGGCCACCTTCGATTCGCTGCACGATGCTGTCCTGCTCCTCGACGACCACGCAGTGATCCGGCGCGCAAACCGGGTGGCTCGTGAGCTGCTGGAGCGCGGGGGCAACGATCTCGTTGGCCAGGATCTCTCCGAGCTGCTGCAGTCGCTCTTCCATGCGGACGGCGCTGCCGTCGCCGATCGCATCCTGCAGGGACAGTCGATCGACAAGCTGCACGCGCGCCTGGGGTCGCATGCGTACCACGTGACGACGCAGACCGTGCAGGACCGGTATCCGACTCGCAGGACCGTGTGTGTGCTGGAGGATGTCAGCGAGCGGTTCGCGGCTGAGCGGGAACGCGAACAGCTGCTCGCAGCCGCCGAGGAGGCGAGGCGCGAGGCGGAAGAGGCCAATCAGGCAAAGAGCGAGTTTCTGGCGGTGATGAGCCACGAGCTCCGCACCCCGCTCAATGCAATCGGTGGCTACGCCCAGCTTCTGAAACTCGGTATTCGCGGGCCGGTAAACGAGGCACAGGAGGCAGACCTCGAGCGAATTCGTCGCAGCCAGCTCTACCTGCTCTCCCTCATCAATGATGTGCTGAACTTCGCGCGGATCGAGTCCGGCCATCTCGAAGTCGACGATGACACCGTGGATCTGGCGTCGATCATGAATGGCATGAGCGACTTCGTGACGCCGCAGCTTCAGGAGCGAGAACTCGCGTTCGAGTGCCGGCTCTGCGATACGGGGGTGCAGGTACGTGGAGACAACGAGAAGATCCAGCAGGTGCTCATCAATCTGCTCTCCAACGCCCTGAAGTTCACGCCGGAACAGGGTCGCATCACGATGTACTGCTCCGTAAAGCCGGAGACGGTCGAGATCTGCGTGGCGGACAGCGGCCGGGGAATCGCGGCCGACAAGCTCGACACGATCTTCGAGCCGTTCATGCAGGTGGACCGCCGCTACAACCGGGCGCAGGAAGGAATCGGCCTTGGCCTCGCGATCAGTCGCGAGCTGGCAAGAGCCATGCAGGGCGACCTTCGTGCC
>JBBSVF010000039.1:0-16719 GCA_038233745.1 Gemmatimonadales bacterium | reverse complement strand
GCTGTTCCCGATTGACCCGGAGCGCTTCTGGGGCCGGAAGACGAATGTGAGCGAGATGCTCATCACGCTGCCCGATGGGTGGACAGCCGCCATGCCGAAGGGCGTCTCGGCGACCAGCGACTTCGGCTCTTATCGCAGCGAATACGCGCAGGAGGGCAACGTGCTGCATTTCAAGCGCACGGTCGCCGGCGCCACTGGCATCCAACCGCCAGCGCGCATCGGCGACCTCGTCTCGTGGCTTCGGGCAGTGGGTGAGGACGACGCCAAGGTGGTCGTCCTCACGCGTGGCTCTCGTTGACGCCTACTTCTTCTTCCGCGACACCAGCGTGCGCTCGAGCGCCGGCAGGAACGGCTCGTACTTGGAGCCGGGATTCCACAGCACCCATCCGTCGTAGCCGGCGTCATACGTCCCACGCTTCTGCGCTTCCAGTTCGGCAGGCCCATACGCGGGCTTGCCGAGCGTGAAGGCCTGCAGCCAGGGACGCACATGCTCCGCGCCGCTTAAATTCAGTTTTGCGTCGCGGCGCTTCGCGCTCGACAGCGCGATCTTCAGCACGTCGTAGGGCTGCGCGTTGGGCACCTTGAGGCCCAGATCGCCGCGCGGGTAATGAGACGGGTACACCATCGGGAGCACGACGTCTACCACGGGCGAAATCTTCTCCCACTCCTGTCCCACTTCCAGCGGACCGCCAACGGTCGTCACGAGCCCGAAGATGTCGGCGGTCGTACGCGCCCCAGCCTTGTCCAGTCGCGCATTCGCCTGCGAGAGGAAGGCGGCCAGCACATCGGGCTTGGCGACACCCTTGTTGTCCGGAAACACCTGCGTTGGTAGCGAGGGGTACGGCTCCGGAAAACGGATGTAATCGAACTGGATCTCCCCAAATCCCATCCTCGCCAGCTCCTCGGCCACTCCGATGTTGTAGTCCCACAGCTGGTGCTGGTATGGGTTTACCCAGGCGAGCCCCTTCTTGTCGCGCCACACGCTGTTGTCCTGCTTCCTGATGGTCCATTCCGGATGCACCCGCGCAGTGACGGAATCCTTGAACACCACCATCCGCGCGATCGGCAGGATCTTGTGAGCGCGGAGGGTGTCGAGCAGCGCCGGGAGATTGCGGATGACGCCGGACGCTCCCGCATTGCGCTGCCAGTCTGCATTTGACGGCTTGTAGTTCAGCCCGAACTCGTCCTTGAGATCCAGGACGAGTGCGTTGATCTCCGTCTCATCGGCGATCCGGATGAGCTGCGCCATGCGCTTGGTACTCTGCGCGGCGAAACGATTCACGTACAGTGCACGGACGACGGGAAATTCCTTGTCCACGTCGATCGCCGCCACGGTGCGATTCGCGGGGCCCGCTGTGGTCGACGCGGAACCCACCGCGCCGCCCGCATTCGCGGCCGCGCTGTCCGCACGGACAAGGGAGTCGGCGGTCGCAGTCGCACGCGAGGCGGAATCTGGGGTGCCCCCGCTGGAGCTTCCCTCCATGCCTGGCGTGTTACCGGCACGTTCACCCACCGAGCACGCGGCACATGGGGCGAGAAGAAACAGAGCAACGAGCGATCGACGAACAGTCACGGCGGCAGTCCTCATTCGGGATACCCGCAATCTAGTGGGTGACGGCATACCCCTGTGCCGGCACGCCGGATCAGCCCGGCGAGCGAGTATATTTCCGGCGCATGCGTCCCCTTCGTCGCCAGCTCGTCCGGCTCCTGCTGATCATCGCCGCGTCCGGCTGCGCTTCGCGCGCCGACGAGACCGTTCCGGCGCACGGACCAGAGGCGGATTTTCTCCTGACCGCTGGTGATTCCACCTTCTGGGTGCGTCAGTCCGCGGGCGGGCTTGCCATGCGCGGCGCGCCGATCGACCTGGTGATGGTGGACAGCGAGTTCCACGAGCTGTACGTGGTGGACGAGGCCATCGCCTGGGACAATGCGGTGTTCGTGGCCGAGCGCGTGTACCGGCGGAATGTGCTCACCAATGACTCGGTGCTGGTGTACCGCGATGCGGTGATCCCGGCGCTGGCGCGCGAGTACGCAGCGGCGCATCCGGGCGAACCCCGCCTGGCGGACGATGCCGACCCGCCGGAGGATCCGGATGTGCAGGCGACGTCCAGCATCGATTTCGATGCGGTGCATGGCGCGTACGTGTCATTCACCCTGCACACCGACGTGGATCGCGCCGACGCTCCCCTCTGGCACGCAACTCGTCGCGGCGTTATCGATGTGCGCAGCGCCCGTCTGGCAACACTCGCCGATGTGGCTGGCTCGGCGACCGCCTCGGTGCTTGCGCGCCGCGCTCAGGTGCTGCAGGTGGCCGTGGACAGCGTGCGCACCGGCGGCGGGCGGCGCGCGCTCGCGATGCTCGCACACTATCGCCGCGAGCCCGCCAGCTTTGCCCTGACGACGGTGAATGGCGCACCTGCCGTGTCGTTCGCGCTCGAGGGCGAGGGCGTCGGCGAAGCGGGCCGGGTGCTCGCGCTGGAACCAATCGCGATCGGTGATCCGTCCTGGTGGCGCATGGCCTCGTCGTCACTCCCCGTGACCTCGGCCTCCGGCGATCGCGAGGTGTGGCGACACACTGCCTACGATGTGGTCGCGAGATATCGCGCCGATGGCGATCAGGATATCGTGGTGCGGGATTCCACGTCGCGCGAGTGGCTCGTCGGCCGCGTGTCGCCCCCCGCGGAACGGCTCTACTGGCTGGACCGCATCTCGCGCTCTCGGCACGAGGCCCTCGAACGCGCCTTCGAGGACGCCGCGTCGTACGGCGAGGATGGTCGCGTCGCCCTCGCCCGGCAGCTCCGCACTCACACACTGCTCCTCGCATCCGGCCACTGACTCATGGAACATCCCGTTCGCACTCCCAGTGCATCCCAGGCGATCGTCGCCGACCTGATGATGCCCCATCAGGCCAACGGCCTGCGTCGCCCATCAGTGTTCGGTGGCGTGATCATGAGCATGGTGGACCGGTGCGCCGCGCTCAGTGCCATGCGCCACGCGAGCGGTCAGGTGACGACGCTCTCGATCGACCGCATCCTCTTCAAGGAGCCGATCCGCGTGGGCGACCTGGTGGAGATCCGCTCGCGCGTGGTGTACGCGGGCCGCACGTCCATGAGTGTGCTGGCCAATGTCTACGCGGAGACGATCGCCACGGGCGAGCGCCGGTACACGAACGAGTGCTGGCTTACCTTCGTGCACCTGGACAACGAGGGCAAGCCGGCGCCAGTCCCTCCCCTGGTGCTGGAGACCCAGGAAGACGAGCACATGCACCGCCTGGCGCTTCGCCGCCGCGAGCATGCGCTGGCCGAGCGTGGCTGACGGCCGGCCGTATCGGGTCGTTAGATTCAGGGCATGGAGCTATACACCGTGGATCGTGCGAACCGCACGCTGCCCTACGTGCGTCGCATCGTCGCCGATATCGTTGCCGAGCACCTGCGCTGGGAGGGTGAGCTCGCGCGGCTGGACGTACTCGTCGCCAGCCCGCATGGTGACGCGCATGCCGACGCCGTGACCAGTGTGGAGCGTTCGCTACAGCGCATCGCTCGCGAGATCGAGGGGTTCGAGCGCGACCTCGAAGCGCTGGACATCCAACTCAAGGACCGACGCATCGGCCTCATCGATTTTCCGAGCGAACTCGATGGCCGTCCCGTGCTGCTGTGCTGGCGTCACGGCGAGCCGGCCGTGCAGTTCTGGCATGACCCCGATGCCGGCTTTGCCGGCCGGCAGCCCCTCTCGCCGACCCTGGTCGGCTGACCTCCACGACTGCGAACAGATGAAGACGTACAAGGGAACCGATGGCACCGAGTGGAAAGTGTCCATACAGTCGGCCGGCTCGAGCAATGCCATGATCGTCTTTCGCCATCCCGATGGCACCACGTCGCGACTGGACCGGTACAACTGGGTCATCACGAACGGTCCCGAAGCGCGAAGTGTGACATCGCATCTGGACCCGGAGCGCGTGCTGGACTCGCTCGATGCGTCGCGCATCAGCCGGCTGTTCCAGCGCTCCATGCGCATCAGCCGCGGCAGTCTGGTCTGACCTGCGGGGGGGAGGAGCGCTCAGATGCGGTACTCCACCTCGATCTCCAGCCCGTCCTTCCCCACAATGGTGCGCTCGAAGGCCTGGCGCGCCTCGCGTCCGAGCTCGCTGGCGTCGCGAGAGTAGCGTGCGCTGAAATGCGTGAGTACGAGTGTGCGGACGCCGGCATCGCGCGCCAGGATCGCGGCCTCGCGGGCCGTGGAGTGTCCGGTCTCCACCGCGCGCGCGGCCTCTTCGTCACCAAAGGTGGCCTCGTGCACCAGGAGATCAGCCCCCTCGGCGATCTCTCGCGTGGCGGCGCAGGGACGGGTGTCGCCGGTAAGCACGATCGTGCGGCCCGGCCGGCGCTCGCCCACCAGCACTGACGGCTCGATCACACGGCCGTCGTCGAGCGTGACGGCCCGCCCACGATGGATCTCGCCCCACAGCGGCCCCTCGGGCACGCCGAGTTCGCGCGCCAGTTCGGGATTGAAGCGGCCCTTCCGATCCTCCTCCACCAGCGCGTAGCCCAGTGCGCGAGCGCCCCGATGGTCCACTGCGAAGGGCACGATCGCGTGATCGCTGCGCGCGATCCGCTGGCCGGCGTCCAGCTCCTGGATCTCGAGGGGAAACGACAGCCGGTCCATACCGAATTCCTCTGCCCGCTTGAGCACCTTGTGCGCGCCACTCGGGCCCCACAGCCGCAGCACCTCGGTGCGGCCCTGCAGCGACATCGTCCGCATCAGGCCGATCACGCCAATGAGATGGTCGGCGTGGAAGTGCGTGAAGAACAGGTCCTGAAAGGAAAACGAGACGCCGTACCGCATCATCTGGCGCTGCGTTCCCTCACCGCAATCGAAGAGCAGGGTCTCGCCTTCACGCACCACCGCAATCGATGAGACGTTGCGCTCCACGGTGGGCCGAGAGGCGGAGGTGCCGAGCAGGCGGACGGAGAGCGACATGAGGGCGGAATATAGAGATGTCGGCCCGTCGCTTGCGCCTTTCGGGCGAAAAGATGTCGCTGGAATTGATTCGGTGGAGAACACGGGCTTCCGCCGTCCGCAAACACTTGGGTCCATGGTTTGCATTCTTGAATGGCAAGCGATTCACCAGAGTCGCGGGAGACGACGCCGCGCCCGAGCCGGCGGGAGCGCGTCGAGCCGGGTCGAGGGGCCCAATACATCCAGGAGGGGCAGGAATGGCGATCACACCAAATAACGACGAGCGCAGCTTCGGCGCCGACCGCGAGCGCCAGCGCGAGGTCTCCACCGAGAGCAGACGGTCAGCCGCCGCTGCGGGCAGTGAGACATCAGCGCTGGGCGAGAAGTCGACGCCGTCGCGCAGTCGCAGCAATCGCGGCTTCGCGTCCATGGACAGCAGCAAGCAGCGCGAGATCGCCAGCAAGGGCGGCCGCGCGGCGCACCGAAAGGGCACTGCTCACGAGTTCGACTCGGGAGAAGCGCGAGCCGCAGGCCGCAAGGGCGGGGTGGCTGTGAGCAGCAATCGCGAGCACATGGCGGCCATCGGTCGTCGCGGTGGTGAGGCCCGAGGCGCCAACCGCGCCGCGCGGCTCAAGGCGCAGGCCACTGAGCAGGCGACGGCCGCTGCTGCCCGGACCACTGCGGCACCAGCGACTGCCGCGCCGGCCGCGCGTTTCCAGGGCGATCGGGAAGTTGGGCTCGAGGGTCGTCCGACGGCCAACGAGCAGCAGTCCCGTCCCACGAACGCGCCACGCCCAAGTGGAAACTCGCTCGGCGGCGAAAGCCGCACCGCCTCTGGCAACGACGCAGCCAGCATCGAGCGTCCGTAGCTCGGCTGGATGTGAATGCAGACAACGGCACCCCTCCCAGAGGGGTGCCGTTGTGCAGTCAGGGCAGGTCTCCCGACGCGAGTGCGGCGCGCCAGCGCTCGTCGTCCACATTTCCCCCGCTCAGCACCACCACCGTCCGCGCATCGGTCGTGATCGCACCATCGAGCACGGCGGCCAGTCCGACCGCGCCCGAGCCCTCCGACCGCAGCGCATGCGTCTCCCAGAGCCATCGCATCGCGCGGGCGATCGACGATTCGTCCACGAGCAGCAGTTCGTCGAGGGCGAAGCGGGCATTCTCGTACGCCACCGCGTCGATCTGTCCCATCAGGCCGTCAGCGAGTGTGACAGGTGTCGGGACCGCCACCGGGCCGTTCGCCGCGAATGCCGCGTGCATGGCATTTGTGTGAGCGCTCTGCACGCCCACGATGCGCACGCCGGGGGCAACTTCGCGAAGGTACGCGCCGATGCCGGTGAGCAGGCCGCCTCCGCCCACAGGGATCACGATCGTTGTCAGGCCGGGAAGGTCGCGCAGCACCTCGACCGCCACCGTACCCTGGCCGGCGAGCAGCGGCACTCCGCTGCACGGATCGATGAAGGGGAGCGAGTGCTCTCGCGCGTACTGCACCGCGTGCGCATGCGCGGCATCGTACCCGTCACCGCGCTCCACGACGTGCGCACCCATCGCACGCATGCCGGCCACTTTCACCCGCGAGGCATTGCGCGGTACGAACACCGTTACCGGCGTCGCCGTCGCACCCGCCGCCCACGCGAGTCCCAGTCCATGATTGCCGGCGGATGACGCAACCACGCCGCGCGCCCGATCTGCCACAGCGATCGCCGACAGCGCGATCGAGGCCCCGCGCACCTTGAACGAGTGCGTGTGCTGCAGGAGTTCGCACTTGAGGGCGACGCCGATCGCCGTCGACTCGAGGAGCGGAGTGTGGAGCACTGTCCCCTTCAGCGCCTCTGCCGCGAGGCGTACGTCGGTTGCCGTGGGTCGCATGCACCCACGTTAACCGCCGATCAGGCGCTCTGCTTCAGACGTCAGGGCCTCGCACTGATGTGATCACTGCCACTCCACCGCGCCACGTAGTCGCGCAGATCGTACTTGCCCTGGGCGCGCGCGAGCGACATGGGACGGATGGTGCCCCACACCGGCCGCGCCGCGAAGGGCCGGTCGAACTTCCCGAAACACCACTGGATGCCGGCGTAGCTGTTCGGGTCGCGTCCATCCAGTCCGTACTTGTTGTTCAGATGCAGGAGAGCGGCGAGCGCCTCCGCGTAGGTTTCGGTCCAGGTGATCACCGACTTCCCCCACAGCATGCGCACCACGTTGTGCATCTGTCCCGTCGTCACCAGCTCTCGCTGCCCCGCGTTCCAGAGGGCATCGTGAGTCTCGGCACACTCCAGCTGATCGAGCGTGTACGTGACCCCGCGCGGATCCGTCGCGTGTCGCTGCATCGAACGCTGCACCCAGTCCGGGAGCGCCTCGAGCGACGCGTGGGCGGGATTCCGCAGGCAGAAGTTCAGTGAGAGCTCGCGCCAGGTGAGCATCTCATTCAGGAACGCGTCGCCTTCGGCGCCGGCGTCGGCTTCGCGCACGGACCGTACCACCTCCTGTGGCGAGATCATGCCGTTGTGCAGGTACGGCGACAGGCGGCTGGACCCTTCCGCGTCGCTGGGATGGCGGCGCCGCTCAGTGTAGTTGGCCAGGCCGGAGCTCGTGAACGCGGCAAGGCGCGCGCGCGCCGCGCGCAGTCCGCCCTGCGTCTCCACCGGCGCCACCGTATGATCGATCTCGCATCGCCGCACTTCGGTACCGATGTCCGCGGTGCGCAGATCCACCCACGGAATCTCCAGCGACGCGAGCAGGGCCGGCGACATCGCGCGGCGCGGCGCGCGATCCTCCACAGCTTCCAGCGCCGCATCGCGAAGTTTCGCGAGCTTGGGGCGCAGTGTCCGCGCCGCGTACTCCTCTTTGTGAAAGTGCGCGGACGGTACGATCCCCACGGAGTCCACTGCCACCACGCGGCAGTTCACGCGCTGGCTGAGTCGCGTGGCGCGATCGAGGACGCCCGCGGTGGGGAAGAGGTCGGTGACCACGAGTGACGCGCGCGAGCTCAGTCGATCGAGCACTCGGCGATCGTCATCGCGTTTGTACCGCAACAGGAAGCGGAAGGTGAGCCCCAGCGCCTCGGCCCGATCCGCCAGTTCGCGCGCGCCCTGCGCCACGAAGGTGTGGAAGCGAGCCGACGCGTACTCGTACGAGGGGTCGAGGCCCATGTGCACGAGCATCGGCTTGCCGATCCGGTCCGCCTCCGTGATGGCGTAACGAAGAGCCCAGTTGTCCTCGAAGCGCTGCGTGCTCTGCATCCAGTAGATGACGAAGTCGCCATCCGGCTGCAGGCGTTTCTCGTTCAGCGGAAGGGCGCGCATCGAAAGCTGGTCGCGAACGTACGGCGAACCCAGCGGATGCATGTGTGCGGGCGTCGTCATCGTGGCCTCCGCGCACTGGCGTGGCCGGTTCGAAGCGTACTGGCGCACTCACATGGCTCACGCCGTCCCGTTGACAGCCCGCCTGCATGCATTAGATTCTGCAAGGTGACGGCGGCCCCGTACGTATGCGGGGCCGTTGTCGTGTGAACAGGTGAAGACGCAAAGTGCTCATTCGCCTCCAGGATCGAGGGGCTGTAGCTCAGCTGGGAGAGCGCTGCAATCGCACTGCAGAGGTCAGGGGTTCGATCCCCCTCAGCTCCATCCATGTGTGCCCTCGGCAGGAATCCTGCCGCAGACCCACATGTGCCCGCCGCCGTTCGGTAGGACGTAGAGTTCCAATGACGGTGAGCGTGGCAGGCTCCCTCGGCACGGTCCGGGGAGCTACCCAACGCCGCGATCAACCTGATCGCGGCGTTCTCAATTCCCGGTGTGAGCGTCGTCGCCCACATAGCGATGGTGGTCGTCATGCTGGGGATACGCCAGCATTCGATAAACGGATGTATTCTTGCGCGTGATCGTGTGAGAGTGTCGTCATCGCTCACATGAACGATCTCAGCGGGCGGAAAGTGCCAGGCGTGCGTCGTCTCTCAGCGCCAGGAAGAGCTCACGGACCCAGAGATTCTGCTCCAGCTCCACCTTCTGGCCAAAATCGTCCATCGCCTTGCTGGACAACGAGTTCACGAAGCTCAGGATGCCGCTCTCCTGCATCGTGAGCCGAGACTCCCGATAGAGCACCGAGCTGCGACTGCCCTCGCCGTCTCGCACTCCAATCCGGTAGCTGGCACCTTCGCCCAGAAAGGGACGCCGGAGCGAACCGCGAACCAGGCGTGCGGTGATGAAGGGGAGATTCCACGCCGGCTCGCGATGCGCCGCCACACTCCACTCACGCTGCCGTGGGCCCTGCCTGGTGTTCGCGAACTCCATCACGAGGTTGTGGAAGCCCACGGTGAACAACTTCACCTTCACCGCGAAATCCGCTGTCATCAGGAGCGAGTCCGGCATCTCGCGCGCCGCACCGCCCAGAGAGACGAGCCGGCCCTTGCGCGTGCGAATCCTCAGGGTGAGTACCTGGTCGCGCGCCACGGCATCCAGATAGACGACGCCAGCGCGATCTGCCAGCTGGACGCGATAACGGGCCGGTTCCACATAGCGGGTGACATAGTCCGCGAGCGACGGAAACCGGCGTCGCATTCGTTCCGCATGTATTCCGATCACCAGTGTCGTGGAGGTGGTGCCGTCCACGAGTGGAACCGGGCGCAGTGTGTCGAGGCTGAACAGCGCTCCCAGTGCCGCCGAGGTTCGCGGCGCGCCCGCTACCAGACTCGCGCGCACGAATGCCTCCGAATGTCCCTCCGCTGATCCCATCAGGGCGCCGAGCAGTCCTGCAACCTCGTCGGGGGAGATGGTGCCGATCGCGAAGTCCACATTGGTGTCCCACCGGAAAACATCGCCAGTCAGCTGCGTGAGGCGAACGGAGTGCCGTCCCTCGCCCGGACGTGCAGGCGCAGGGGCGCCCGAGCGCGACGTCATCTGATATCGGCCATCCTGCGGGGCGCCAAAGGTCTCCAGCACCCGGGACGTGGCCGCCAGGCCTGTCCACGCGGCGGAGTCGTCGAAGGCGCGAGACGGAGTGAACGCCGCCTTCGTGAGTGCGTCGCGAGCATACTCGTATTTCGCGTTCCGCACCACGTCCACATATCGATCAGCCACGGCGCCGAACAGTTGGTCCGACGCCGCGCGGGCCTGTGCACCCTGACCCAGACCATTCCACGATTCGGCACAGCCAGCGAGAGGAACAAGTGCAAGCGCGAGCAGCGGCAGCACGCGACGGCGCGCAGCCACGATGGCAGGAAGATGCAGGAGGAACTCCAGGCCGGGGTGAGGGGTTGAAGCGATTTCCTACCTCAGCTACTTTAAAAGGGTTCCGCCCGGAGTGTTCGGCGCGGTCCGATGCCCCTTGGTGTAACTGGCAACACGTCTGCCTCTGGAGCAGAAGAGTCCTGGTTCGATCCCAGGAGGGGCAACTGACAGGCCTGCTCGTCTCCACAGACGTCAGGCCTGTCGCAATTGCTGAGCACGCGCCGTCAGAACTCCTGGCGACGCAGCATCGTCACTCCGACGGTGCCGGCACCCCAGGCGAGTGACGCCTGATCGCGTCGTCGAACGCCGCCAGCGTGCGCCGGGCGGTATCGTCCCACGAGAAGCGGGCTGCCTGAGCGAGCCCCGCATCACGCAGCGACTCGCGCAGCGAAGGGTCCGAGAGAACTGCCGCGACATTTGTGGCGAGGGTCTCGTGATCGTCAGCATCGAACCACAGGGCCGCGTCGCCGCCCACCTCATCGAGTGCGGAGCCGCGCGCACTCACCACCGGAGTTCCGTAGCGCATCGCCTCGAGCACCGGCAGCCCAAATCCTTCATAGCGCGAGGGCATCACCAGCAGGTGCGCGCAGCGGTAGAGCACCGCGAGTTCGTCGTCGCTCACGAATCCGAGCGTTCGGCACCACGCGGGATCAGTGGTCACCACGCGACGGGGACCAGCCATCACGAGTTGAACGTCGGGCTGCTGCTCCAGAATCGAGGGCATGGCGCGCAGCAGGACATCCAGATTCTTGCGCCGGTCGGCGGCCCCCACACACAACACGAACGGACGACGGACGCCCAGTCGCGAGAGTACATCGTCATCGTGCGCGGCGTCCGGACCGGTGAAATCGTCCGCTGCCAGCGGTGCCACAAGAATGCGCTCCATCGGAAACCCGAGCACGCGCTCGGCTTCCCGTGCCGTGAAGGCAGAGTCGGCCAGCAGCACCGTGGCCTCGCGCGCGGTGCTCAGGTATCGGCGGCGCCAGAGCAGGTTCTTGGGGAAGGCGCGCAGGCGCGGGTCCGGCAGTGCCACCGGAACGACATCGTGCATCGTGACCACAACGGCCGCCTGCGGCGCGCGGGGTCCCGTGGTGTTCCAGGGAAACCAGAACACGTCAGCGTCAGCCGCCCGCATCTGGCGCGACACCCGGTACGACACCCGATCGCGCAGATCCGGGATGGCGTCGATCAGTGTGCGAAGCGGGGCCTCGTCACGTGCGTCGCTCAGGTACAGAACCAGGCGGAGATCGGGACGCAGGCGGCAGAGCCGAGGAAGGATCGCACGCAGGTAGCGACCGATCCCGCGCTTGTCCCGCGTCAGGCGTCGTGCCTCGACTCCGATCACCATGTCGACAGGGATCTCCGGTCAGCGTCCCACAGCGAGAGCGGGCGAGTGAGCGCCCCGTGGCAGTACCCATACAGTAACCTCGTGACCCGGGCGCGGTGAGTGGAGGCCCGCGAATAGATTGTCACGGTGCTCCTTCGCAGAACCGCACACGCCCTGCGCAGTGCCGCCACGCCAGTCGCCACCCGCCCCGCGTACGCTGCGGGCGTGCGTGCTGCGTTCGCCACCATTGTGCCGCTGGTGATCGCCAGCGGCGTGGCGACGGTGAACGCCGAGGAGTCGTTGCAGCGCGCGATGAGCGAGGCCCATGGCGACGCCAGTGCCATCGCGCCGGCACTCGCGCTGCTCACCTACACACGCCGATTCACCGCCTCGGTGGCGGCGCTGGCGCTCACGCGTCATGCGCCAGAGCGCGCCGAACGAGGCGCGCTGGAGGGCTTTCGCGTGACCAGCAGCGGGATCTTCGAGGCTCTGGCGCTGGCGGCGGAGGCAGGCGTGACGCTGCCGGCGGTGGAGCTTCCGCAGACCGAACAGCTACCGGCGCTCTCGCCGGTGGTGCGGGCGCGGATGGAGCGGCTGTCCTGGCAACTGGGCACGCTGGCCGGTACCGTGCGGAGGCTGAGCGGCGCCGCCGCGGACTACCGCGCGGGGGACGCGTGAGTGGTGCGAAACCTCAGTCCCGGTACGGCGAGTCGTGGTATGGTGACTCGTCGAACTCGTTGAAGAGATGATCGAAGCTTTCCTTCACGCGGGGCAGGTTGAGATCGTCCGGCGTGAGGCCCTCGACCATCTCCACGAGCATCGGGCTCAGGTGCGCGCCGTAGCGCCGCAGCATGGCCGCGCGTTCCCGCTTGCGAAGCAGAAAGGCCAGGAGTGGCATATCGGCTTTCGCGCCATTGCACTCGGAGCACGACAGCACGAGGTTGTCGCGACGATCGTACGCGCTCTGTCCGCGACGCGGCGTCACATGGTCCAGCGTGATCGCGGCGGTGGGAGTGCGCTGACCGCAGTACGCGCAGATCGGGCCGTGCTGGCTGAGGAGCCAGCGGCGGGTTTCGGCGTAGGCGGTGCGACTGGTGGAGACGGAGGTGAGCTGAAGCGCTGCGGTGCCGCGCCCCCTGCGGCGCGAAGTTCGTTTTCGTGGTGTGGTCACATGCAGATGTAAGAATCGCCGCCGCAGTGTGCAGGCGGCCCCGGGTCCCCGGGCATTCGGTTGTTGGACGATCGATGCCCGCGAGTGGGCACGGTGGTCCGCTGTAAGATACCCTGATCACGAGATGCACGTTCCGTGCTGCCGAGCTCTGCCGCCCTGCCTCCCGTGGAAGTTCGGGCTGCTCCGGAGTGGACTCATCATCAGCTTTCTGCCATGCCACGAAGCGCGGATCAATGGACCACACGCTGTCGAGGGATCACGCGGTCATCCGTGATGCTTGCCTGCGGGTTGTTGGCCGGGTGCGCCGACATCGCACCCGGGCCCGCTGTGGCAAGTCGGTATCACGCGGCACTCGCGGGCACGGCGGTCCTGCCACCGTCGGCGGCGGCAGCCATGGGGATGGCTCAGGTCAGCGTATCCGCCACTGCGCTCACGTTCGAGGTGGATGTCGCCGGTCTCACGGGAGATCCCACCGCGGCGCATCTCCACATCGGCACGCCGTTGCAGATCGGTCCGGCCATCGCTGGGCTGCCGGTCACAACGGTACTGAACGGGCGAGCGGCCGCGGGTTCTCTCGCACTGAATGGCGCGGTGGTCTTCAATACCTCCACTGTTCCGGTGGACTCGTTGCGACGGCTCGTGAATCTGGGGACGGTGTACGTCGATGTGCATACGACCACCTATCCGGGCGGGGAACTGCGCGGACAGCTCGAACCGTGACGGAACCGACCCCCGGGGCAGGTGGTAGGAACAGAATGACTCATTCAAGGGGACGTTCATGAAGATGTCGCTGCGCGCACTGTGGACGGCACTCGCAACGCTCCCTCTGTGCGCTTGTGCATCGCTGGCGCAGCAGCCGCCCAGGCGCGCCACCCTGCCGGCGGCTCCCGCACCGGCCGCGGCGCCCGCCGCGCGCCCGCGCGTGGCGCGCGCGGCATCTCCCGAGCCGGAGCGGGCGGCGTCCGCTCCCGCGAGCACGGCCATGCCGGCACCGCTCTACAATGTGCAGCAGTCCTACTACTACTACACGGCCGACGGACAGTTCGTGGTGAGTGGCGCGCCATTCGTCGTGCTGCAGGATGGCAGCGTGCTGGCGAATTTCGGCAATGGGTATGAGCGGGTGTTGCGCGCGTGTGCGCCTCCCTCGCCGCAGGCGGCTGCGGAGCCGTGGGGGCGCGACGCGCTCGGTCGAATCCAGGATCCGCCTGGGATTGCCGCACTGAAGGCAGGAGCGCGGGGCGTCGTGAGCGGGCGCATGCCGGCGCAACGCGCGGCGTCGGCGTGCTACACTGTCGCGCAGAACGGCCAGGTGTTGATCGGCTCACCTCGCTAACAGTTCTGGCGAGCGCGACTGCAAACCTGGGAGTCAACGCGTCAGTGAGATGAGTCGTGGCACCGCTTCTGCTTGTAGAGCTCCCGCAATCCGATCCTCGTACTGTCGTCGTAGACATCGCGAAGGAGTTGGAAGAGAACGCCACGCTTCGCGGATGAACCGCGGGTGGCTATGTCGAGCTGGCCCACAGCTTCCACGGAAGGCGGGCTGGTCAACCTTGCGGAGGAGACTGGAGATGCCTGAGAAAGAGCTCGTTCTGAGCAGCGGCGATCAACTGCTGCTTCCCACCACGCGTCGGAGGTTCCTGAGCGTGTTGGGTGTTGGCGGAGCGGTCGTGTTCCTGCCGAGCATGTTTACCGCGTGCAATGATGACAACGGCGGCGGTGTGGGTCCCGGCGGGAATAACCTCGCTGCGCAGTTCACGCTGAATCTGTCGAACGATTTCGGCATCCTGAACTACGCATACGCCCTCGAGCAGCTCGAGGCCGCGTACTACACCGCTGCCCTCAGCTCCCCGGGCTTCGCCGCCCTGAGCGCCCCCGAGCAGGAACTGTTCACCGATCTGCAGAAGCACGAAGTCATTCACCGCGAGTTCCTCAAGGCGGCGCTTGGCACGAACGCCATCCCGTCGATCACCTTCAAGAGCTCCACCGTCGCTACGCTGACGGCGAGCCGCGATGTGCTCCTGAAGACCTCGCAGCTGCTCGAAGACACCGGTGTGAGCGCCTACAACGGCGCTGGCAAGTACATCTCGAGCCCTGTCTATCTGCTGCTGGCGGGCAAGATCGTGTCGGTGGAAGGACGTCATGCCGCGGCCATCCGCGATATCCGTGACGGCGTCAACGGCCGCCTGTTCGCCGGCGACGATGTTGTGGATCCTTCGTCCGGTCTGGATGTGAAGAGCGAGCCGAGCTCGGTGCTCTCACAGGTTGTCGGCCTGAACGTTGTCGACCTCACCGCCAGCCCGCTGTCCATCAATCCGCAGCCTGACGCGACGAAAAAGACCTCGGACAAGAACGCACCCACGCCCACCTGATCGGTCGCCTCGACCTGGAGAATACGGAATCATGGAAACTCAGAACATGCTCGACACGATCGATCCGGGGCTCATCGAACCGCTGGCGGATCGCGCCCGCGAGATCGAGAGCGGCACCCCCGCCCGCCCCGGCATTGTCGCCGCCCTCGCCCTCGGCTCCGTGCCGATCGCGCTGGCTGCACTGAGCCGCGATGTCTACGGCCAGACGTCACTGCCCACCGCCATCAAGAACGTCCTGGACTTCGCCCTCGCGCTCGAGATCTTCGAGAACGAGTTCTACAAGGCGGTGCTCGGGACCAGCTCGTCCGCAGCGCAGAACAGCGCGTTCGCCCCGGTACGTGCGTTGGTGACGGCACTCAACCCCACCACCGGCGTGGTGAACACGGTCATGCAGATCCAGAAGCATGAGGTGGCGCATGTGAACACCCTCACCGCGACTGGCGCCACGAACGTCTTCAACCTCACCGCCGCCAGCTTCGACTTCACTGGCGCACGCGGTGCGGGCAATGGTCCGTTCGCCAAGGCCACGACCGATGCCGGCTTCCTGCTCGAAGTATCGCAGGGTGCCGAGGATACGGGCGTTCGCGCCTACAAGGGTCAAGCGGGGAACCTGCAGTCCAGCTCTGCGATTCTCGAAGCGGCGCTGCGCATCCACTCGGTGGAAGCACGTCACGCCGCGCGCATTCGCCGGCTGCGTCGCGCCCTCAACCCCAGCGTCACGGCCATCCGCTACAGCGGCACGATTCGCGGTGGTGGATCTGCTGCTGCGGGCGCCACGGATACGGGCACGCAGGGTGCAGCGGTGGTCGCAGCGTTCAACGCCATCTACGGCGCAGGCGCCAACCCCACCACGGCGCCGAGCGAGGGCAACGTCGTGCAGGGTGGCGTGAACGTCCAGACCGGGCTTTCTGCAGCCAACTTCGGTGCGGATGCGGCTACCGAGGCCTTTGACGAGCCTCTGGATCGCCCGGACGTGATTGCCATCGTGCAGCCGTTCTTCATCCCGAACATCGCGTAAGCGAGCGTCGGAGCTGTACACGGAACGGGCGTCTCCTCACGGAGGCGCCCGTTCTGCAATTGCGGTTACCTTGCATCATGCGACGTACCCTCCTGATCGCCCTCGCGTGCACCACCGTCGCAGGATGTGCCCGCGGCGCCGCCGAGCCGCGCACGGCTCCCACGCCCGCGCCGGTATCGACGCTCCCTGTTCCGGCACCGTCGCGGGCCGCCGTCCTGGCGGCCCGTGACAGTGCTCGGCGCGACTCCATCGCGGGGTCACGTCGGGTAATCTCGATCGAACGGCGCAGAGAGGCCGACCGCGCGGCCGCCGAGCGTGCAGCGGCTGAACGCGTGTCCACTGCGCGCGCCGACTCCATCGCCGCCGCTACCACCAGTGCCGCAACGCGCAACCGCCCATCGCGTCGCGCTGCCAGAGCGATGCCCGTGGTCCCCGTGTCACAGCGACGTCAGATCGCCGATCGCGGCGTGCGCACCGACACGCTCGATCGCAAACGCCTCTCGGCGCCCGTGCGCGTCTGCAGCGGCGGCGACGTCACGCTGGGCACCAATCTCGATCGCGACTGGAGCCGGATGGCCGCCGGTCGTCTACGTTCGCAGTTCGACATGAGCGACGACCCCACCGAACTCATCGGCCCCCTGCGTGCCCTGGTG
>JBBSVF010000038.1:0-16724 GCA_038233745.1 Gemmatimonadales bacterium | reverse complement strand
CCCACTCGAAGCTGCGACGCTCCACTCCGTCGGCGCCGGGTTCGTCCTGCACATTTCTTGCGGCGGCGGCCCTCGGGACGCCGCTTCTCGTTGCAGCCCTGCGCACCCGGCGCATCGGCCAACGCCCATCCCGTCAGACCGCGCCCTTCCGTGACGCTCGACCTCCTCGCAGTGCCCGACAATCGCCGAGTGGCCATCGAGCAACTCGCCACCGAGCTGGTGCCCGGGCGCCAGGTTGCGCTCAGCACGCACCTGAATTCCGATGGCGATGGCTGCGGATCCGAGACCGCGCTCGCTCGCATTCTGCAGCAGCGCGGCATGACGGTTCGCATCGTCAACCCCACGCCCTGGCCGGAAATGTACGAGTTCCTCCTCGGCGACGACGTGGACGATCAGACACGCCGTGGCTCGAAGGCGCTTCGCGGCCTGGACCTCCTCATCGTGCTCGACATCAGCGATGTCACGCGCCTGGGAGTGCTCACGGATTCGGTGCGGGCGCTCACGTGTGAGCGCCTCGTGATCGACCATCACATTGCCTCGGATGATCCCGCCGGATCGCGCGGGGTGAGCGACACCGCGGCATGTGCCACGGCGGAGCTGGTCTATGACCTGGCCATCGTGCTCGGCGCGACGATCACACCCGACATCGCCCGCGCGCTCTACACGGGCATGCTCACCGATACGGGCGGGTTCCGCTTCAGCAACACGTCTCCGCGTTGCCTCGCCGTGGCGGGGCAGTTGCTGGCCTGCGGCGTGGATCCGGAGGACATGTACACGCGCATCTACGCGTCAGCACCCGCCGGCCGCGTGCGGCTCATGGCGGACGTGCTCGGCACCCTTCAGGTGGATGAGGAGTACGGATTGACCTGGCTTTCCATGCAGGCTGGCGCGCTTGAGGCGCACTCGGTAAAGGCAGAGGACCTGGACGGCATCGTGGAGCACGCCCGATCCATCGCCGGCACGCGCATGGCGTTGTTCTTCCGCGACCTGGGCCGCGCCAGGGTGAAGGTGAGTTTCCGAAGCATCGGCGGCACCGACGTGAATGCCTTTGCCCGCGAGTTCGGCGGCGGAGGGCACGCCAAGGCGAGCGGCGCGATGATCGCTGGAGAGTTGACGGAGGTTCGCGATCGCGTGGTCGCCGCCGCTCGCGAGTACCTCGGCGGCCTCAGCGCACCGTGCTGACTCGCCAGATGGTGTTGCCCACGTCGTCGGCCACGAGCAGCGCGCCACGACGATCGACCACCACGCCCACGGGGCGCCCTCGTGCCTCCGAGCGGTCGTTCGACAGGAACCCGGTAAGCACATCCACCGGTTCGCCGATCGCCCGCCCGTCGCGGAATGGAACGAAGATCACCTTGTATCCGCTCTTCGGACGGCGATTCCACGAGCCGTGCTGCCCCACGAACATGCCGTTTGCGTAAACCGCTCCAAGAGCGTTCCCCGCAGCACTTGCCAAGCCGAGCGAAGCCGTGTGGGGGCCGAGTGCGTAATCGGGAACCAGGGCAGTCCGGACGAGGGCGGGACGTTGCGGGGTTACGCGCGAATCAACATGCTGGCCATAGTAGCTGAACGGCCAGCCGTAAAAGCCTCCCCTCTGCACCGACGTCATGTAATCCGGCACGAGGTCGCTGCCGATCTCGTCCCGCTCGTTCACGGCCACCCAGAGCGCGCCGGTGGACGACCAGGCCATTCCCACGGGATTGCGCAGCCCTGTGGCGTACAGGCGATGGGCGCCTGTTGCGCGATCCACCTCCCAGATGGAGGCGCGCCCCACCTCCGCGTCCAGTCCGTTCTCACCCGCGTTGCTGTTCGATCCCACCGAGACGTAGAGGTGGCTGCCATCCGGCGAGGCAATCACGTTCTTGGTCCAGTGGTGATTGATCGTCCCCGCAGGGAGCTCCACGACGCGCTGAGGCGCCGCGCCCGCGCTGATGCTGCCAGCCGCGAGCGGGTAGGCCAGCAGGGCGTCGGTCGCGGCCACGTAGAGCGTGTCGCCGATGGCGGCCATGCCGAATGGTGAATGCACATGATCGATGAGCACCTGCCGCACGTCGGCACGCCCGTCGCCATCGGTATCTCGCAGCAGCGTCACCCGGTCGGCGCTGGGCGTCGCTGCACCCGCTCGTCGCATGAACAGCTTGAAGAAGAATCCGCGCAGCCCCGTCGCATCGTCCGGGCGCGACGGAGCATTCGTCTCGGCCACGAGCACGTCGCCGTTGGAGAGCACGGTGAGCCAGCGCGGGTGATCCAGCCCGGTAGCGAAGGCATTCACCTGGAGCCCTGGCGCCGGGGTGGGATGTCCGCCTCCGCCCCACCCCTTTGCCGTCGCGATGTTCACCGTGGGGATCAACGACGGACGAGGGTCGGGCAGCGCGGGCGAGTGCCCGATGCCGGCCAGAACCGGCAACGTGGCGGACCCGCCACAGCCGGCAATGAGCAGGGCAGCCGCGAGCAGCGGCCGGAGTGCCAATGGTCTCATCATCCTGCCATAAGCCTTCACGTCGCGTGCCGGAGCCATCCGCGACGCTCGCGATGGGCGCCAGGGAACGCGGCCCGTTAGGATTCCGCATGGCCACGACCCTACAGGAACGCCTCGCCAAGAGGCTCTCGACCATCCGGAACCCGCGCACCGGCGCCGATCTCTACTCCACACAGCAGGTTCGGGACATCGGCACCACGCCGGAAGGCCGGGTGCATCTCACCCTGCTGCTCACTGCAGATGATGACCCCACGCTTGCCCGCACGGTGCGCGAGGAGCTGTCCGCTGTGGAGGGCGTCACCGATCTGGAGGTTCAGGTTCGATCGGTGACTCTGCCTGGTGCCGCTGGTGCCCCCCCTGATGCCCCTGGGGTCCCCGGGGCCGTTGCCCCCGCCGCACGGCCCTCCGGACGCTCACTCCCGGTGATGGACACCGCACCCGCTGCCCCGCCGCGCTCCACGGCCCCCGTGCCGAAAAAGTATCCCAACCTCGGCAAGGTCATCGCCGTGTCGTCGGGAAAGGGCGGGGTGGGCAAGTCGACAGTGGCGGTGAATCTCGCCGTCGCACTCGCAGCGACCGGCGCACGAGTGGGATTGATGGATGCCGACATCTACGGCCCCAACATTCCCCGCATGATGGGCGTGAGCGGCCAGCCACCGGTGATGAACGAGAAGATCATCCCTCTGGAAGCGCACGGGGTGAAGCTCATTTCACTCGGCATGATGATCGAGCCCGATCAGCCGGCCATCTGGCGCGGCCCCATCGTGATGAAGATCATCACCCAATTCCTGCAGGACGTGGCCTGGGGCCAGCTCGACTATCTCTTCGTCGACATGCCGCCTGGCACCGGCGACGCTCAGCTCTCGCTGGTGCAGGCAACCCAGGTGGACGGCGCCATCATCGTCACCACACCGCAGGAGGTGAGTGTCGGCGATGCGTTGCGCGGCGTGAAGATGTTCCAGCGCGTCGGCGTGCCAGTGCTGGGGATCGTGGAGAACATGAGTTGGTTCGAGTGCCCGCACTGCGGCAAGCCCTCGGCCCTGTTCGGCACGGGCGGCGGAGAGCGCCTGGCCACCAGCCTGGATCTCCCCCTGCTGGGGCAGGTACCGCTCGCGCCCCGGGTGATGGAGGGCGGCGACAGTGGCTCCCCAATCGTCATCGCCGATCCCAGCTCCGCGGCGGCCCGCGCGCTCGGCAAGATCGCGACAGGTGTGGCCGATGCGGCGCGCGCGCTCACTCCGGTGTAAGGCCCGTCCCGGGCGTCTCTAGCGGGACGGCTTCACCTTCTCCATCGAAGCCGTTCCCGGGCCCTCCTGCGACACGATGCGACCCAGATACACATTCCCGCGGATGGGATCCACCGCGCCGGACCCATGATTGATCTCTGACGAGAGTTCGCCACCGACCAGCACCACGAACATCGTGTAGTACATCCAGCTCAGTAACAGAATCACGCCACCGATGGCGCCATACGTCTTGTTGTACGAGCCGAAGTGCTGCACGTACAGGCGAAAAATGAGCGTGGCCACCACCCAGAGCACGGTGGCGAAGGTGGAGGCGATCCACACCTGACCCCAGCGCTGCTGCACGTTGGGGAGCACCTTGTACAACACCGCGCCAAGGGAAACGAGCAGCGCACCGGTGAGCAGCAGCTGGGCAATCGACCAGAGCATCACCAGCGCCGGCGAGAGATTGAACCGCGTACCACCCCACGTGGCGATCCGCTCACCATCCAGGAAGATCAGCGTCGCCACCACCACCACCGCTCCCGCCGCCGCCAGGCAACCGAGACGGATGAGCAACCGGCGCACGAACGACCGGGTCTCCTTCACGTCGTAGGCCACGTTCAGCGCCTCCATCAGCCCCCCGAAGATGCGGGATCCCGACCAGCCGGCGAGCAGCACGCCGATGGACATGACCCCCCCCTTGGAACCGCTGCTCGCAATCTCCGAAAGCGTGCGGCGGAGCAGCGACAGCGAATCAGCCGGCATGGTGGCGCTCAGGTGCCCGAGCAGCGAATTGATGAGCGCCGTGCCATTCCCGACGAGCCCAAGGATGGGTATGAGGAGGAGCAGGAGGGGGAAGAGCGAGAAGAAGAAGTAGAAGGCGGTTTCCGCAGCCAGCGACGAAATCCGGTCATCTCCCACCTCCTTCACTGTCTTCTTCAGCAGTGGCGCGACGTTGTAGCCCTTGATGATCATGCCCATGCTTCGGGCAATCCGCAGGCCAGCGCGCGGAATCTCAGGGTGCGACGGCTCGCACGTCGATCTTCCCCAGCATGGTCCGGGCGCTCACCCGCAGCTTGTACCGGGCTGTTTCGAAGTTCGGGGAATACCACGCGTCGCCGCGTCTGACAAGGCCGGAGTGCGCGAATGTCGTCGCAATGCGGCTCACCTCCAGGCGTATCCCCACATCCTCGGGAACGCGCAGCGTAAGACTGCCGATGGCAATGCTGGCGTCCACGCTGAGGTCGTGACTCCAGTCGCCGCTGAAGTCCAGATCCACCCCACCCACTCCACCCCGAATCTTCAGCTCGTCCGCATTGGCATTGCCCAAATGCTCCGCGCGGAACTCCGCCGCGCCAACACTCACCTCCAGTTCCTGCATCCGCACCCGATTCGGGGTCGCGAAGGAAATGCGCGCGTCGGCAGCGCCGAATTCCATGCGCGTGCGCACGAGACTCAGGCCACCCAGCTCCAGCCGGGCTTCCGTACCGCCGAGTGTCATCTCCAGATCCAGAGGAACAGCTGCGGGAAGTCCCAGGCGCAGCTCCCCCGACTCGCCGTTGTCTCCCGAGCGGAGCTTGCCGCCCAGGCTCTCGAGCCCGAGCAATGTGGTGCGTAGCTCGGCGTCGTGACGGTGCAGGGGCCGGGCTCGCAGCTCGTCGTACCGCAGGTGCATGTCATAGAGCAGAGGCTTGCCGGACGGCGCCACAGTCACGCGGCCGGCGGCATACTGCACCTTGATGCGCTGGGGCAACGAGTCACGAATCTGTCGGGCGACATCGACCCGCTGCCAACGGGCCGCGTCCTGGGCGCCGACAGTCGGCGCCAGGGCCACCACCAGCCCGAGCATCACGATCGAGCAAGGCCTCATGGAGTCACAGCGGTCGAGGTTCGGCGAGCGGCAACCACCCCGCCAATCGGCGTCGGCGTTTGCCAGGCGGCCAACTCCGGTCGCACCGCCTCCGCGGCCATGCGACGATGGGTTCCAGCGCGCGACAGAATGGTGGCGCCCAGCCCCAGTGTAAGTGCAGCCCAGGTGGTCGCGAGTGCGGCACCGCGGACGACCGTGGCCGCCAGCGGAAACCACGCCAGCAGTGCGCCGATCATCCAGAGCGCGAAGAACACCGCGAGCCCCGCCGCCAGCGCCGTGAGCGCCCGGCTCCGCTCGCTCGTGGACGAACCGCGGGCAAACGCATCGCCCACCAGTCGCGCCACCGCCAGGAAGCCGAGGGTGAGCAAGCCGGCCACCGCTACCGCATAGGCCACGATCGCGAAGGGGATGAGCAGAATGCCGATCACCGTGAGCGCCAGCGCAGCGATGAGCACCACCAGGAGCGGGAGCACCGAGAGCTGACCAGCAACGCCCACCCAGAACGCCCGTGCGTATCGCGACTGCAGCGTGACGGTGACCTCATCGAGGTTGCGTCCGGCGAAGAGCAACACGCCGATGCCGACGATGAGGAGCACTCCGAAACTGGCCACCACACCTTTGACGGCGTCGAGTGTGCGCTCCGCCGGCGTTCGGGCGACCACGGGCGTCACGCCGCGCGCGCCCAGCGACGGCAGCGCACTCGCCGTGCGCAGCTCTCCCTGAACCGTCCCGCTGTCGGCGAGCACCCGTCCGCCAATGCTCAGTACGTCGCCGGTAATCACAGCGCCGGGGTGCAGCACGACATCACCCCCCAGACTCACGACATCACCCTGCACTCGGCCGGCCACATCCACACGGCCGCGCGCCACGACACTCCGCATGACAACCGCTCCGGATGGCACACTCCGGGCGCCGGCGTCCACACTGTCGGCCACCGGAAGCGCGTGAAGCCCCTCCACGCGTGCGAGACGCGCAAGGTCCGTCTGCGCCGCGCCCGTGCGCGCCTGTCCGTGCATCGCGACAGGCGCCAGCAGCGCCACGAGCAGGGCGACGCGAGAACCCCGCATCGTCAGCGGCGCTCGACGGCGGCGAGCCGCCGGATACCCAGCACCGTGCCCGTTCCGGCCAGGAGCACACCGGCAAGGAGCACCAGCAATCCAGCGGTGCCGCTGGCCTGCAGTGCCGACACCGCCGTCTCGCCCAGCAGGGAGGCGAGCACTACGCGCGCTCCTTCGCCGATGGCTACGCGGGCCCGGTCGCCAACGAGCGACGCAATGAAGACCACCGAACTCCCTTGCAGGGCAAGCCAGACGATGGCGATGGTCATGAGGCCCGCCACGGAGCCGACGACACCCAGTGCCGCCGCGCGCGCCATCCCAGCGCGTGGCATCCAGCGGGCGACCGAATCGCGCGCGGCCACATGGACTGGCACGAAGACAGGCACCTGCACCATCACGCGATCCGCGAGACGGCTGTCAGGAGTGAAATGCGGGAGATCGCCGAGCAGATCGACCAGCGCACGCCCGTCCCGGTATGTGGTCATGCACTCCGGACACTCATCAAGGTGAGCGCGGAGGGGCGCGACGCCGAAGCCGGCCTCGCCGTCGACCAGCAGGTCGATCTCGTTGGGGAGCAGATGTCTATGATTCACATGGCCTCTGATGATGCCTACGGATGTGAGGCGAGCCGGGTTTCAGCGAAGTCTTCAGGCTGGCGCCGCGCTCTGCGGTTGAGCTAGCCACGGGTGTCCTCCAGCGCTTCGCGGAGCTGATGGCGCGCCCGGTGGATGTAGGTCTTCACCGTTCCGAGGGGCAGGTCGAGGGCGGCGGCAATCTCCTCGTACGACCGATCCTCCACATGCCGCAGGAGGATGCAGGCGCGATACTCAGGGCGAAGTCCGGCGATGGCGCGTTCGATGGAGGATCCCAGTTCCCTGGCCTCGATCTCGTCGAGGGCGTCCTCGGCGTCGTCGGCGATATCGAATCTGGAGGACTCCACGTCGTCCGGCGTCTCCGAGTACGGACTGCCGTCAATGCTGATGGTGTCCAGCTGCTTTTTCCGCAGATGATCGATCGCCACGTTGTTGGCGATCTTGAAGATCCAGGAGGAGAACTTGAAGTCGGAGCGATAGCGTTCGAGATGCGAGAGCACCTTCACGAAGGTGTCCTGCGTCAGATCCTCGGCCAGCTCGCGGTTTCCCACCATGCGGAAAACGAGCGAGAAGACAGGACGCTCGTATCGCTTGATGAGTTCACGGTGCGCGCTGTCGCGGCCCTCGAGTGCGAGGGCGACGACGTCGGCATCGGGAAGGTTGGCGAGGTCGAGGCTGAGACGCATCGTGACAGGAAGGGTCGCGCGCGCGCAGGACGGCGCGAACTGCGCGACGTGTAAAGCTACCCCACCCGACGGCAGCGAACCAGACCGCACCGCTTGCCCGCGCAACGGCGAGCCGTGAGGTTGTATTCATGCGCGAGCACGAGGGGTCCGAGGATCGGATGATGACCGCCGCCGCCGCCGGCGAGCGGGAGAAACGAGCTTACGTGCGTGGGATCTTCGAGCAGATCGCGCCCCGTTACGATCTGCTGAATCATCTGCTCAGCATGAACATCGACCGGCGCTGGCGCCGGCACGCGCTCGCACGGCTGGGGTGGGAATCCGCGCCTGTTGGCACGTACCTCGACTTGTGTGCCGGCACGCTCGACGTGGGCACACAGCTCATCGCGTCGCGGAAGTTCGCCGGCTTCGTGATCGGTGCGGACTTCGCCGTGAACATGCTGCGAGCCGGTCGGGGCAAGTCCCCGGCAGCGAGACTGGGCGCCGTGGCTGCGGATGCGCAGCAACTTCCCGTTCGCGACGCGAGCGTGGATGGCGCGATCGTGGCCTTTGGTATCAGGAACGTGGCCTCGCTGGACTGCGCATTGCGAGAGACCTTCCGCGTGCTGCGCCCCGGCGCCCGGTTCGTGATCCTCGAGTTCACCACGCCTGCCAACGCACTCGTTCGGAGCTTCTACCACCTCTACTTCCACCGGATTCTGCCTGTGATTGGGGGCCTCGTGAGCGGACACGGTTCCGCGTATCGCTACCTTCCCGCCTCTGTCGCGAACTTTCCCTCGGAGCAGGCGCTCACGGAGCGCCTGCGGGACGCGGGGTTCACCGATGTCTCGCACGAGTCACTGAGCTTCGGCATTGCCGCCGTGCATGTGGGAACCCGCCCATGAGGATCGGCCTGATTTCGGACACGCACGGGATGGTACGCGCGGCGGTGCATGAGGCACTCGCGGGAGTCGAGCTCATCCTGCACGCGGGCGATGTGGGAGGTGACGCCGTCCTGGACGAGCTGGAGTTGATCGCCCCCGTCCAGGCAGTCTGGGGCAACACGGATCGGCAGGGCGACCCGCGCCTGCGCGGGCAGCTCGATGAGGAACTGGGCGGTGTCACGGTGCACGTATCGCACGGCCACGAGGTGGGGAGCCCGAAGCCCGAGCAGCTGCTCGAGCACTACCCGGCCACGGTGATCGTGTACGGGCACACGCATCGTCCGCTCGTGGAGCGCCACGGCGAACGGCTGGTGGTGAATCCCGGTGCGGCCGGCGCCCGGCGGTTCAATCTGATGCCCTCGGTGGGGGTCCTGACCATCGACGCCGGCAAGCCGGATGTGCGCCTGATCGAGCTGCCGCTCTGACGTGGCATCCTGAGCGCCGTGAAGGATCGGTAGTTCGAGGGGATCATCACTGACCTGCAGGCCCTTCGCCTTCGGCTCAGGGCGACAGATACGGCTCAGGGCGAGGTGTCATCCTGAGAGCAGCGAAGGATCGGTAGTTCGGCGCCGAGTCCATCCCGAACCTGCAGGCCTTCGCCTGCGGCTCAGGGCGACGTGTCATGATCAGGCAGCGTGCGTCTCGACGAACGCCGCTGCCTGCAGTGCTCGCGTCAACTCGGACGGAAAGCGACGGAACCACGAGGAGAGCAGCAGCAGCTCGTCCACCTCGTGTGACGGTACCTGAGCTGTCTCGCGCTCGCCTCCGCCAAACACCTGCGTCACCATCGCCCGAAGCGCCTGCCGCTCAGCGTCAGAGCGTGGCGGCGGACTCTCCGCGCGCACGCGTCCGCGGCGGATGAGATAGATGCGATCATCGCCATC
This sequence comes from Gemmatimonadales bacterium, assembly GCA_038233745.1. Classification (GTDB taxonomy): domain Bacteria; phylum Gemmatimonadota; class Gemmatimonadetes; order Gemmatimonadales; family Gemmatimonadaceae; genus AG11. The sequence continues at coordinate 7,008 of JBBSVF010000038.1, read as the reverse complement.
GTGACCGGGCACCGTATAGACGAAGGAGAGCGTCTCCACCGCGTAGCGAAACCTCACGAACTGTTCACGGAGCGACTCGAGCTTGCCCAGCTTGTCGCGCAACATGCCCGCGCGCTCGAACTCCAGTTCGTTGCTGGCCTGGATCATCTCGCTGCGCAGTGTCTCCATGGGACCATCGTCGTGCCCGTCGAGAAAGGCGCGCACGAGCGAGACACGCTGCTCGTACTCTCCCGCCGTACACGCCCCCACGCACGGCCCGAGACACTTCCGGATCTCGTGCCTGATGCACCCCGGTGTCCTCGGCGCAAGCTGGAACAGTTCCGGTTGATCCGCGAAGTGCATCTGGAGGTCGAGCCGGCAGTCGCGAAGCCCGAGCACATCATTGAGCTCCCGCACCGCCTCACCCACGCGCTGCGCGCCGTGAAATGGCCCGTAATAGATCTGCGCATCCTCGCCCCCGGCACCACGCACCACGGCGAGTTTCGGGGCGGCGCCACGCGTCACCTTGATGAACGCGAAATGCCGTGCGTCGCGCTTCATCGCCACGTTCAGCCGAGGGCGATAGCGCTTGATCAGGCGCAACTCCTCGAGCAGCGCGGCAAACTCGCTGGGCTGATACTCCCACTCGATGCGGTCGGCGCAGCGCACGATGTGCGCGCCCTTCTGATCAGGGCCACAGCGGAAGTAGCTGAGCAAACGCGTGCGAACGCGCTTGGACTTTCCCACGTAGACGATCTCGCCATCGGGCGAGAGCATGCGGTAGACACCAGGCCGGTCGCGTGCACCAGCCCGCACGAGATCGCGCATGACCGTGAGCTGCGCCTCGGGGGCGCGATAGAGCGTGCTCTTCAGCCTTGGCATCGCACGCAGAGCACAGTGGAGCGGCCGTCGATCGCATGCGTCTCCACCAGCCGCGCACCGCACTGCACGCAGGGCGCGCCGCCGCGTCCGTACACCTGCAGCGAGTGCACGAAGGAGCCGCGCCCCCCTGTGGCATCACGGTAGTCGCGGAAGGACGTGCCGCGCGCGGCGATCGATTCCGTGAGCACATCCACGATGCTCGTTCGCAGCAATGCGATCTCCTCGTCGGCCAGGGAGCTCCCCGCTCTCGAGGGGTCGACACCCGCGCGAAAGCATGCCTCATTGGCGTAGATATTCCCGATCCCCACGACGCGCCGCTGGTCCATCAGCACCTTCTTCACCGCCTGTCTCGAGCCCCGAACAAGTCCCGATAGATGCGACACCGTGAAGGCCGGGTCAAGGGGCTCTGCACCGAGCGCCGACTCATAGTCCTCCCATCGCCCCGGAGACATGAGCGCCACGGTGCCGAGCCGGCGAATGTCACGGTAGTGCAGATCGCGTCCATCCGTGAGCTGAAAGGCCATCGTGGAGTACGGCGCCTCCTCCGGTGGCAACGGGCCCGCAGAGAGGAGCAGCGCCCCGGTGAACCGGGGCTGCACCACGATGCGATCTCGTGAATCCAGCTCCAGGACGATCAACTTCGCACGGCGGGTGGACGCCAGGATACGCCGCCCAGTCACGCGATCCTCGAACTCGCTCGCGTTCACTTCACGGAGTACATCGGCCCGCGTCACCGAGACTGACACCAGCGAGATGCCGCGCAGCTCGCGATCGAGATCGCGAGCGATGGTTTCAGTCTCCGGGAGTTCCGGCATCTGCCTCTCGCTGCAACTCCCGCCATGCGATATCGCGCCGCACCTGCGCGCCGGGAATGTGCGTCGCCAGCGCGAGCGCGAGACTGGCGTCACGCGCCTCACGAAGTGTCGGAGCCACGACAGTTGCCGCCAGCACACGTCCACCAGAGGTGATCAGCGAGCCGTCAGCGCGGCGCGCAGTGCCGGCGTGGAACAGCACCGATGCCTTGCCCGCGTCGGGAAGCTGGATCGCGTCGCCCAGTGCTGGCGTGTCAGGATATCCTGGGGACGCAATCACCGTAGTCACACTGGCGCCATGCGTCGCGATCGCAACCGGACCGCGCAGCGCGTCACCTCCGGCTGCAGCCGAGAGCAGCAGAGACGCGAACGACGGCTCGCAGTGGATGAGCGGCAGCAACGCCTGTGTTTCAGGATCGCCAAAACGGCAGTTGAACTCCACGACGCGAACGTCGCCCTCGTTCACCATGAGCCCTGCGTACAGCAACCCTGTGAAGGGGCGTCCCATGGCGCGCATGGCGCGCAGTGTCGGCTCGATGACCCGGCTGGCAATCTGTTCGTCGAGTTGTCCTCGCTCGGCGCGATCCAATCCCAGCGACACTGGAGTGTACGCGCCCATGCCGCCGGTGTTCGGACCGCGATCTCCGTGTAGCAATCGCTTGTGGTCCTGAAGTGCGGGCAGCATCACGAAGGCCGTCCCGTCCGTGATCGCGAACACGGACAACTCCTCGCCCTCCATGAATTCCTCGAGCAGCACCTCCGCGCCAGCTGCACCGAAGCGATTCCCACTGAGCATGTCGCGAATGGCGGTCTCAGCCCGCTCGTGCGTGTCGCAGATCACCACGCCCTTGCCCGCCGCAAGGCCGGACGCCTTGATGACGACGGGCAACGAGAAGTTCCCGAGCGCCCTCACGGCGGCACTGACCTCTACATGAGACTCGGCGCGGGCTGTCGGTACGGCCGCCTCGCGCATCACGCGCTTGGCGAATGCCTTGGAGCTTTCGAGCTCGGCGGCTGCCCGCGTGGGGCCGAAGACGACCAGGCCTGCCGCCCGGAACTCGTCCACCAGGCCGGCCGCCAGTGGGGCCTCCGGGCCGACGATCGTGAGCTCCACCTGGCGGTCCTGCGCGAGCTGGCGAAGTGCGGCCACGTCGAGCGCGGAAATATCCACGCACTCCGCCAGCTCCGCGATGCCCGGATTGCCGGGAGCAGCAATCAACACTACCGCCGGATCATCCTGCCGGAGCTTCCATGCGATGGCGTGCTCGCGTCCGCCGCCGCCGACCAGGAGTATTCGCATGACCACAAAACTACGCACGCGACCACGAGGTCGCGTGCGCAGGATGGCTCAGCCGGTAAAGGGCTCCGCGCCGGGAGGTCCATCAGGCCCGGACGCCGTTCGAAATGCATCGCGGAAACTGGCGACGGACCGATCAAATGCGTCTCGCAGGTTCTCGAGGCCCGCACGAGCCTGCGCATCGTAGCGCCGGGCTGCCTCGCGCAGGTCGTCCGCCACATGCTCGGTCTCCTCGCCGCGGCGTGGGTACGTACCGGCGATGATCGCGTCGTATGCGCCGCTCGCCTTCCACGCTTCGAGCTCCGAGACCCGATCCGCCGGTGTGGGTTGCACCGAAAATGCAGCGCGTAGTTCTGCACACAGGCGCGCGCCGACGCTGTCATCCGCAGCGGTCGCGCGAGCACGGGAGAGCAGATCGTCGATGGAGGCGGTGTCGTGTGCGTCGCGATTGCGCAGCGATGCGGCCACGCGAGCGACCGGTTCGAGATGCTGCACGGCCAGCAGCGCCGCCCGATCGGCCGAAAGCTGGCTGGCCCGATGCCATTCGAGCAGCCCGAGGGCGAAGGGCAGCAGCACCACGCCGGCCGCCGAGGGAATGAGACCCGCACCGATGCCCACGAGCATCATGGCCATGGTGTGATAGGTCATGTGGCCACTCATCACGTGGCTCACTTCACGCGCGAGCAAGGCGCGGCGTTCGTCCTCGCCTTGATAGCGTTCGAGGGCCGCCGTGCTGATGACGATCACCGGGTTGTCGAAGCCCACGCTGAACGCGTGCACTCGTGGCGAGGTCATGACCTTCAACTCGGGGCGCGCTGTGCAATCCAGCGCCGTGCACACATCGGTGAGGAGCGCGTCGAGGCCCGGATCCACTGTTACTGTGGAGGATCCGCCCAGGAAAATGCGTCGCACTCCGTGATCGGAGATGAACCCGCCGGCCGAGCGGACAAGCTCGTCGAGTGCGGGAATGGCGCGCAGCGCACCAAGGGCGGCACGATCGGTGGGATGCTCCCAGGCGCGCGGGGAGATCTGCAGCAGCGGGATCGACATGGCGAGCATGACTCCTGAGGGTGACGAATACCTTACGCGCTCACGCTCGCGTTTGTGTCAGCGGATTCAGATGCCTTCGAAAGCCTGCTCCAGATCGGCGAGCAGGTCACCAGCGTCTTCCACGCCGCAGCTGAGCCGCACGAGTCCTTCGGTGATACCCAGCTCCGCGCGGCGAGCGGGCTCGACGCTGGCGTGGGTCATGGACGCCGGGTGACTGATCAGGCTCTCCACCCCGCCCAATGACTCGGCGAGCGCAAAGAGGCGGCAGCGGCTGAGCACGTGATTGGCGCGCTCTTTCGTACCGAGCTCGACGGCGATCATGCCGCCGAATCCACTCATCTGCCGCCGCGCGAGGTCATGCTGCGGGTGGGAGGGCAGTCCCGGATAGAAGACCTGCTCGTGGCCAACGCGATCGACGAGCCACTCGGCGATACGGTGTCCATTCTCGTCGTGGCGCGGCATGCGGAGGTGGAGCGTCTTGGTGCCGCGCAGCACCAGCCAGGCGTCGAACGGGCCCGGCACGGCGCCGGCGGAGTTCAGGTTGAACTGCAGGCGTGTGGCCAGGTCGTCGTTCTTCACGATCGCGATACCGCCGATCATGTCCGAGTGCCCGTTCAGGTACTTCGTGGTGGAGTGGTAAATGATGTCCGCGCCGAACTGGAAGGGGCGCTGGAAGAATGGCGACGCGAAGGTGTTGTCGACGAGGAGCAGCGCGTCGCCCCGGTGGGCGATATCGGCCGCGGCGGTCAGGTCGGTGATGCGCATGAGCGGGTTCGTTGGCGTCTCGACGAACACGAGCCGGGTGGCGGGCCTCATGGCGTCCGCGATGCGCTGTGGCTCGCGGGTGTCCACGTAGGTGAACTCCAGCCCGAAGTTACGGAGGATCTTGTCGAAGAGGCGGAAGACACCGCCATACACGTTCTCGGTGACCACCACGTGGTCTCCCGAGCGGAACAGCTTCATGATGGAGTCCACGCACCCCATGCCGGAACTGAAGGCAAACCCGTGGCGTCCCCCTTCGAGGGCGGCCACGTTGCGCTCGAGCGCTTCGCGGGTGGGGTTCTTGCCGCGGGCATATTCGTAGCCCTTATTCTCTCCCAGTGCCTCCTGCACGTACGTGGAGGTCTGGTAGATGGGGGTCATGATCGCGCCGGCGAGTGGCTCGGGGCGCTGGCCCGCATGAATGGCGCGGGTCGCGAAATGTGCGTCGAGATCATCATCGAAAACGCGGGTCATGCCGAGACTCCTTCGTGTGTGTTCTGCGTGGGAAGATAGTCGACGAGCGGGCCATGACGACAAATCGTGAGGCCGGCGTAACGAGGAGGCAGATGACGGACAGCGTCGCCAGTACACCATACTGCCTCATCGTCGATGACGAGCCTCGCCTGCGCCAGGTGCTGGTGCACCTCATGCGCAACGACGGCTTCACCTGCCTCGAGGCGGGCAACGGAGCCGAGGCGCTGCAGCAACTCGAGCGGCAGCCGGCAACGCTGGTGATGAGCGACCTGCGCATGCCGCGCATGGACGGTCTCGAACTGCTGCGCGAAATCCGGGCGCGCTGGCCGGATACCGCGGTGGTGATGATCACGGCAGTGGCTGACGTGGAGGTCGCGGTGAGCTGTCTGGCGATCGGCGCGATGGACTACCTCACCAAGCCATTTCACCTGGAGGAGGTGCGGGCGCGCGTGGCACAGGCCCTGGAAAAGCGACGCCTCGTGGTGGAGAATCGCGGCTACCAGCGGAGCCTGCAGGACAAGGTGGCCGTGCAGGCGCGCCGGCTCGAGGAGCTCTTTCTGGCGAGCATCCAGTCGCTGGCCGAGGCGCTGGAAGTGAAGGATCCGTACACGCGCGGTCACTCCATTCGGGTGAGCCACTATTCCACGGCAATTGCCCGCGCGATGGGGATCGAGGGTGAGCGGCTGCGGCAGATCGAGCTGGGCGGCCATGTGCACGACATCGGCAAGATCGGTGTGCGCGAGGAGGTGCTGAACAAGCCCGGCAAGCTCACGGAGGACGAATACGAGCACATCATGACACACTCGATGGTGGGCTGGCGCATTCTCGCACCCTTGCTGGGGGAGACGCCGGTGGCGCTCAACATCGTGCGGTCGCATCACGAGCGGTTCGACGGGCGAGGCGTTCCGGATCGTCTGGTGGGAGCGCGCATTCCGCTGGAGGCGCGGATTGCGGCGGCTGCCGACTCGTACGACGCCATGACCAGCGACCGGCCCTACCGTCCGGGGTTGACGCCAGAGGCTGCGCTCGCGGAGATCGCGCGCTGCGCCCGAACCCAGTTCGATCCCGATGTGGTGACGGCGGTGATGAGCGCGGCCGCGGCGGGCCAGCTCGCGGTGGGTGCGCGCACGCCCGTGCTGTCCGTTCCGCAACTTGCCTGAGCGCTACGTGTTGTTGATCAAGAGGTTGTTCACAGTGTCGCGAGCTTTTGCTGAGGCGTCTGACCGCGGATGCCCATGTGGGGCCGGGCGACGTTGTAATAGCCAAGATAGCGGGTGAGGGCGTGCGTGCGGGCGAGCCTGGTGCGGTAGCTCTGAGCGTAGGCCCATTCGGCCAAGAGAGTCCGGATGAAGCGTTCGGCCTGGCAATGGGACCTGACGGAGATTCCACGCGCCACGCCGAACGACTCAACTTCGCGGAAGCCGGAGAGCTCAAAGGGTGTCGACGTCATGCGGAGCTTCACGGCCGCCGCCTCGCGTCGCTCTTGCTCATCCACCGTCGCTTGATGCACGGCGAGCCGACGAGGCGATCCGCGGCCTCTTGGAGGACAAGCGGTTGCTCCTCAAGGCGGGGACCATCGTCGATACGACGATCATCGCGTCGCCGAGCTCGACGAGGAACGCCACGGACGCGCGGCGCACTGCTGACGCAGCATTCGCGGCAGTCATCACTGCGGCGGCACACGCATGCAGACCAGCCAAGACCGCCGCACAACGCCGTCAGCTCATCTGTTCAGAGCTTCCTTAACTCCAT
>JBBSVF010000037.1:0-16771 GCA_038233745.1 Gemmatimonadales bacterium | reverse complement strand
GCTCTCCGATGCCATCGACCGTGCCCGCCAGGCGCGTGCGGCGGGAGAGCAGCGTGGCGACCGCGCGGGCCTCACGGCACTGGTTGCCGGCCGGCCGCTGCGCCGCCTGCTCGTGCACGATGCGCGCGGGCCAGCGCATGGCGCACGCCTGCTCGCGGTGGAGGACATCGACCTGGCGCGTGCAGACCGCAACCACGTGGTCTTCCACACCCCGCACGGCACCTTCCGCCTTCGCGCCTCGATCGGCGCCCTCGCCGCAAGGCTCGATCCCGCCGCCTTCCTGCGGGTGAACCGTTCCGACATCGTGCGGCTCGACGCGATCCGCGAGCTGCAGCCGTGGTCGCACGGCGAATATCGCGTGGTGCTGCGCGACGGCTCCGCGCTGCTCTGGAGCCGCCGTTACCGCGCACAGGATGCGGCGGCCTTCGAGCTTGGCCAAGGCTGACACCAACCCCCGCATCAACGCCCCGGCGCCTCCACATACGAATAGAACTTCCCCCGCTCCTCCACGAACACGTACGGCCGCCTGTCACCGGCGTACCGCATCAGCCGCGCATTCTCCGCATCGCCGCGATCGTACACGAACCATCGTCCATCGGTGGCATACGATGCCGAGTTCCGCACGAAGCTCACGTGCGGGTTGTGATGGCTCGCGTAGCGGACGAACACTACCGCCCGCTCTGCAGTGCTCCCTTCGGCGTCCCGCTCGAAACGGTCGAGCACCTTCTGGTCCCTCCGGTGCAGCGTGTGAATCACCCCCAGTGACAGCATCGCCACGATCGACATCAGCACGCAGGCCGCCGCCAGCACGCCATTCCAGCGCGGCGATTTCCACCCGTAGCGCGGATCGTCGGCCGACCCGCGCGGACGGGCGAGCGAGACAGTGAACGCCACGCCGCAGGCGGTGAGCAGGGCCAGTGCGGGGACTCCCTCGTAATAGTAGAGCGTCCAGATGGCAGGGGTGCTGAACACCAGGTAGACCAGAACGAGCACCACCGCACTCCCCACGGCAAATGCCACCGGCGTGGTGAGGGTGACCAGGCCGATGGCAGCGAAGACGGCGTAGGAAGTGTGCGAACTGCCCCAGATACCGATGCCGAGTTGGGAGACACGCTCCATGAGTATCGTCCACAGCCGCGAGGGCAGGTGGCCGTAGTGGAACGAGCCGTAGGTGAGATTCAGCTGGTGCAGTTCGGGAGTGATCGCGCGCCGCGGTGGTGTGGAATCGAAGCCGAATCCTGGCAGGTCGTACGGCATGTAGTCGCGCGTGTAGCGCGTAAGCGGGGTCTCCAGCGGATTGTTCGTGATGCCATCGCTCCACAGCGGCAGAATGCCCAGCACAAGTGTGCCCACGGCCATCGCCGCCGCGAGCTGCCCCCAGCGGCGGCCGCGGATCACGTCACTGATCACCACGATTCCCATCGGAATCGCGTACGCCACCCCGGTGAGAGGCCGGGTGATCGCATCCCATCCCACCGCGAACGCCACGAGCAGCAACCAGTGGACACGTCGCGTGCGTCGCCATTCCAGCAGCGCATACCATCCGCCCAGCCAGCACACCACCGTCGTGGATTCGGAGTAGTAGCTGGCGCCGAAGTCCAGCACCATGGGTGCGCCCAGCCAGAGGGTCCAGGCGAGGACCGCGATCATTGGCGTGGTCACGCGTCGCGCCAGCACCACGAGCAGCACGGCCGCAACCGACTGCAGCAGCAGCGGCATGAGTGCCGTCCATCCAAGCCATACTCCGGGCACCATCACGATCGAGTGGCCCGGGAAATACTTGGCCGCGAGATGCGGCACCACGAGCACGTGCGCCTGCTCCCAGAACTCCGGGATGGGCGGCGAGGGCATGCCCCAGTGGCCGAGCGCCATGATGCGCGACTCGAGCACATAAGCGATCTCGTCGTGGACATTGGGCCGAGGGTCCAGCCGCCCCCACGAGCACCAGAGCACGAGGAAGGTGATGAGGAAGACGACGAGCAGCGCCGCGCGCCCCGCCACCATCGAATCCCCGAACTCGCGTGGGTCGGGTGCCGCGCGCCGCGCCGACACGTGAGCGATGATCGCCAGTACCAGCAGCGCCAGCAGCGAGAGCGTTACGATGCGTCGCCCTCCTGCACAGGAACTCTCACGAGCCCGCCGTCCACCTCCACTTCCAGATACTCTCCCTCGGCGTCCGCTGCACGACGCACGAGCCGCGCGCGCCGCATGGTCTCGATGCGCTCGTTCACCACACCCGCCTGCATTGCAAGATGCCGACTGCCCAGCGCACTCGCCTCCGCGCGATCATGCGTGACATGCAACACAGTCATCCCCGTCTCGCGCTGCAGTGTCTGCAATTCAATACCTGTCGCACTGCGGCGCGCCGGATCCAGCGCGCCGAAGGGCTCGTCCAACAGCAGCACATCCGGCTGGCGCGCGAGTGCACGCACCAGCGCCACGAGTTGACGCTCCCCACCACTCAGCGTGCTCACCGATCTTCCTGCCAAAGGCGCCGCCCCGAACCGCTCCGCCAGCGCCGTCGCCGACGCGGAGTCGCGCGTGCCGTACGTCATGTTGCCGGTGGCATTCAGGTGCGGAAAGAGCAGTCCATGCTGATAGACGATCCCCACTCCTCGTTCGTCAGGCGCCGCATGCGTCAAGTCGCGACCGCGCAGCAGCAGCCGCCCGCCATCAACGCGCCGCACCCCCGCAATCGCCTCCAGCAGCGTTGTCTTCCCCGCGCCCGCGGGGCCGGTGAGCGTCGTCCATCCGCCGGCGTCAACGGTGAACGACACCGGACCCACGCGGAACTCTCCTGCGCTCACCACCACATCGTGCAGCTCGATCATGCGTTCGCGTCCGCGTCGGCAGACGAGGGCGCGCGCAATCCGCGCAGCAGCGCGAGTGGCACCAGCGCCAGCAGCACCAGCACCGCCGCCACCGGCAGCGCGCCATCCAACCCATTGGTTGTGAAGCGATCGTAGCTCAACACACTCGCCACGCGCGGATTGTACGTGAGAATCACGATCGCGCCGAACTCGCTCACCGCCCTCGCCCACATCACGATCCCCGCCGCCAGCAGCCCCCGCCGCGCCTGCGGCAGCGTCACCCGCCACACCGCGCGCGACATGCTGTCGCCAAGGGTGCGGGCCACCATTTCCTGCCGCGGGTCGACGCGGGAGATCGCTTCTCGCGCTGCACTCACATACAGCGGCGCACTCACCACCAGCATCGCCGCCGCAATTCCCCAACGGCTCCCCGTGAGGGCGACGCCAATGCTCGCCAGCGCCTGTCCAGCCGCACTCGCGCGTCCAAAGGCCAGCAACAGCGCGATTCCCACCACCGGGTGCGGCACCAGCAGTGGCAGTTCGAGCGCCGCATTCACCAGCGCAGGCGCAGGAATGCGGTTCCGCGCCAGCAGCCACGCGAGCGGAGTGCCCAGCAGCACTGTCACCAGCGTCACGATCGTCGCGGTCGACGCGGTGAGCGCGAGCGCAGAGCGCAGCTCCGCGTCCGAGGCCAACAGCCGAACCCCCGTGAGCCCCGCGCGCCACTGCAGCGCCACCATGGGCCAGAGCAGCAGCGCCAGCAGCAGACACGACGCGCCAATCGTGAGCACGGTGGCCATCACATGCGTACGCCGCCGCGTCATGGCGCGCGCGAGGTGGAGTCGCCCACGATCTCCGGCACCGCCAACGCATCGACCTTCGCCGCCCTCAACATCCTCCGCCCCTCCTCGCTCAACACCAACGCGATGAACCGCCGCCCCATCTCTGGATGTCGCGCCGCATTGGGCACACCAACTCCATAGAGGATTGGAGCTCCACGTCGCTCCGAGATCGAATCCGTTCCCACGCCCGAGGCCGAGTCCGAGCGCCCAACCCTCACCACCGCCCTCGCATACTCCGCCCCCCGCCCCGGATCCCCCAGATCGATCGCCGCCGGCAGACTCAAAAACCGAAACCCCTGCGCCCGCGCCACAGACTCGTATTCCACGATGTAGTCCATCTCCCCCGCCGCCAGCAGCGCTGCCAGTTCGGTGGCGCTTCCGCGCACATTCCCGGGTGGCGTCCGCGCCGCCAGCCGCGCCGCCAGTTCCGGCTCCCCGTAGTACTGCTCGGCAAGCTCATACATCAACAGCGCGCGATAGCCCGCCGGTGCCACCCGCGGATCGGGGCGCCCAACGATCACGTCGCCACTCAGCAGGATCTCGCGCCACCGCGTGGAGTCCATATCCTCCGCATGACGCGAGCGGTCGGTCCAGGCAATCACCATCCGGTTGCGCGCGAATCGCGCGTACCACCGCACATGCGCAGGCACGAGACGCTCCGGAAACACCTCCTCGTCTGCCAGGGCGATCACATCCGGCACCCGGTGCAGATCGGTGATCCGCCGCGCCAGCTCCAGCGACGCGCCATTCTCCACCTGCACCACCGCACCCGTGCGCCGAGCGAAGGTGTCCAGGATCGCACGGAATGGCGTAGAAAGGCTGGCGGCCTCGCTCACCACCAGCGTATCCGCCGGCGCCGACGACCCGCCGCGACACGCGACGATGAGCAGCGGCAGCAGCATGGTGACGAACACGGGGCGCATCCCGCCGAATCTCGCGCGCTGCGCGGCGAGGCGCCAACCCCACTCCGAAACATGCACCCACACTGAACGTATGTTGAATGTCCTTACCCGATCTCATGAGAGAGATCCGTCGGCCGATCGTAAAGTAGCTGCGGAATTCTGAACAGGGCGGATGACTGGACACAGGGGCTCCATCGGCGACACGTTAGCCACCCTCAAGGAGTTCTGCCATGCCAAGACGTCCCCGTCGCAACCACGCCGCCGTGTTCAAGGCGAAAGTGGAGCTGGCCACCGTGCGCAACGAAGGCACGCTCGCCGAGCTGGCGAAGCGGTTGTGATGGACACCCGGCCCAGATCACCGCGTGGAAGGACCAGCTGCTGAACGGCGCGGCCACGGTCTTTGGCGGTGGCGCGCCGACGGAACCCGTGGTGGATGTCAAAACGCTTCACGCCAAAATCGGCGAGCTCGCGCTCGAGAATGATTTGTCTGAACACGCGCTCAGCAAGGCCGGCCTACTGAGCTCCAAGCGATGATCGACCGGGCGCATCCGCTGTCGATCACCCGCCAAGCCGAGGCGCTCGGGACAGTCGCGGGATGGTGTACTACGTGCCCCGCTCGATGGGGCCGAACGACCTGGACCTGATGCGACGGATCGACGTGTTGCACCTCGACTTTCCCTTCGTGGGAGCCCGCATGTTGCGTCGGCTGCTGCGCGGCGAGTTCCCAGGCGTGGGACGTCGCCGCATCGGGACGTTGATGCTCCACATGGGGATCACCGCCCTCTGCCCCCACCGGGTACCAGCCGCCGGAGTCGCGCGCATCCGGTGTACCCGTATCTCCTGCGGCACAAGACCATCACGCGGCCGAACGAGGTCTGGGCGATGGACATCACGTACATCCCGATGGCGCATGGGTTCGTGTACCTCGCCGCGGTGCTCGACTGGGCGAGCCGCCGCGTCCTGAGCTGGCGCGTCTCGATCAGCTCGACAGCGCGTTCTGCATCGCCGCCGTGGAGGAGGCCATCGCGCGTTACGGTCGACCCGAGATCTTCAATACCGATCAAGGCGCCCAGTTCACGAGCACGGCCTTTACCGAGCTCTTCCTGGATCATGGCATCCGCATCGGCATGGACGGCAAGGGCTGCTGGCGAGACAATATCTTCGTCGAGCGGCTCTGGCGCTCGCTCACGTACGAGGAAGTGTACCTGCACACCTACGACTCGGTCACCGCCGCCAAGGCCGGGCTGGGTCGCTACCTCACCCTCTACAATACGCGCCGCCCACACTCGAGCCTCGACGACCGGACGCCGAAGGCGCGTACTTCACCCCACGACCGCACGCGATCGCGGCCTGATTCCCAGCCCACGATGCCAGTTATCCAGCCGATCTGACCTGTTCAGAAAGACGGAGCCACTTCGCTGCGCCCAACCTCAGCGTGACAGATCTACCACGATAGAATCACCGAACTGCTCACCATATCGCCCTCTGAAACTATAGATCCTTGGGTACGGACGCGCCCCGGCGGGATCATTTCCTATCACAAAATCGAAGATCTGCACCTTCGTCTCGCCTGGCGCAAAAATAATTCTGGAGTCGTCTCTTGAAGCCGCTCCGCCGATGACACGACCCACTGAGTCGGTCATCTCGTACCAGAACGCCACACGATCAGGAGAGGAGCGGACTGGATCCGCGTCGACGACGCGAACGGCTGTCCCACTCTGATTGCGCGCGGACACAACAAGGCGGAAGTGTCCGCTATCAACGAACGCGCTCGGAACCGCTGGCTCCAGGCGGTTGCTAACAAGCAACGAGCTTGATCTAACAACGAGCATCGGGACATCGAGAGGCGAAGGCGCCCCGGCGTCGCGCACGCACTCAACAGCACACGAGACAACGCCCGCACAAGTCCCCAGGAACGCGGAGCGAGGATGGCCCCGCAGAAGAAGTAAAGCGTGTAACATCTCGTGGCGTACGACGCCGCCGTCTTCTCTGCTGCCGGCGGTCAATAAGATCCGATGACCGAGGGCATCCGAAGTGAAGACACCGCTTGCGTCACTCCCCGGGATCGAAAGTGAAGAGCCCGGCACGGAATACCATTCCACCTCACCAAAATCACGCACTGAACCCGAACAGTTCTCCACTATGTGCCACCAGGTAACATACACAGATGGCGGAACAAAACGCGTCGCCGCCGACGGAAGTTCGATCACCCCACTCATGCACGAAGTTAATCCGGCCAACAGTAGGTGAGCGAGCAACGACGCAGCCTGCAGGAGTCGCTCCGAGAATCGCCTCATATTCCTCACGTCGGATTCTAGCATGTGCACCGTGACCTTGCCTGTTGGGTCAAGCTCCGCCAATCGCCGCGCCTATTGCACGGAAACGAAAGTGATGGATCAGGCGCCGGAGCCTGATCCATCAGTTTCGTAAGCTACCACGCGTCGGCAAATGGCATCTGAGCAGCACCTGGCGCTCCAAACACGCTGCGAGTAGTCCCGGCGTGCTCCATTAACAGACGAACATCGTTCCGCAAGCTTCGCCCACGGTGACCATGGTGGTCGAGGATTGTGTCAATCCTCTGCTATCTGTACCGTACATAGTAAGCTGGTGATTCGACCCGGCTACCCCAGCGTACATGTCGAAGTAATCGCCACCCGACTGCGCAAGTGTGCCGTCCAAGTACCATGACCACGTTATCGGGCTTGTCCATCCCGGGTCATTGGTGTTGGCGTGAATCGTTGCAACCTCTCCTTCAGTCATGTAATTCGGAGCATTATTGTAGACGCCCGTGCTTCCAAACTTGTACGTCAAGTGAGAAATAGCTGCCTTGGACTCAAACCGATTGTTGACGAATATCGTGCGAAGATCATCGTAGCCTTTGTCGTTGCTATCGAACCCCCCCCATCCGGCGTAATAAGTGCCGGTGGATGTGACATACCACCTATTGAAACCATCGGTGCCCGTCCCGCTGTTCCATGCGGTGTTAATACTCGACTGCGCGTAACTCCTCCCTGAGCGATCTGTCACTTCATACTGAACGTTATACGCTTGCACGGAATCCGCACGAAAATCCGCGGTAGCGCCGTAGTTCACGCGATAGGGACCGTATGGGATATTGAACGGGCAGGTCGCCGGGGCCTGCATCTGGAAGTGACCGTACGGAAAGCCGGACTCGAGCGTGACTGTACAGGGAGTGCTATTCGAGCCCACGATACTGAACGACCCATCGCAAGCAACCAGCGATGACGCGGACGCCACGCTGAAGGTCATCGCCAACGCACGGACTGTGATTCGAAGTGACACGTTAGTGACTCCCGGTGGAAGTGGCGTCCTCGAAGCGTACCGGTGTATCGGGACGTCGAGCGATCATCTCACCGCGTACCGAGGTGTGTAAGCGGGCGCTAAACTGATCCCTGGTTTCGCCAACGCTCATCGGCGGAATCCATGCGGCTGGCGTCTTGTCAGGCTGAGTAGCCGTGGGCACCGCCTGATGCGTACCAACGACATGCGGATCCGCGGTTCCAACGTACGCGACGCGGGTAGTGACACGGTTGCCACCGTGTCCGACGAGGGTGACCTCCCCGTCCAAGGTGAGCTGCCACCGCGCTGATTGCGGTAGCCCTTCCATTCGCGATGGCATTATCAGTTCGGGCAATTGCGCCACGCGGCGCGGCGATTTGCCGACAACGAATACGGCCGCATCTTCCGGCGAGGCGGGGTATTCCCCACGGTGACCGCGCGGAATGCCAAGCGGAAAAAATTCGTTGCCCTGAAAGGCGGCGAACTTTATGTGACCATCTTCAATTGCCAGGTCAGTCGTCCAGGCTGATACCGCAACGCTGATGACGGAAGTACCCCCACGGTCACACAATGTGACAAAGTAATACGGCCCATAAGGGCGGCTTACCGGCAGTGGGACCGCATCGCTCGGCGGGAGGAATGCGCTGCGCGCGTAGAAAGCACGTCCGCAGGGGGACAGTTCGCCGAAGCGGATGGGCTCTTGATGACCATTCTCGAGATACGCCCTTATCTTGGCGCCAAAATCGTCGACCCAAAGAGCTGCTAACCGCGTAGCCTGCGCATCGCTGATCTCGCGGCGGCCCGCCGCAGAAGAGTTATGCGACAAAAGAAAGCGTCCGTCGGGACCAACGGAGGCTGCGAGTCCGGGTGTCACAATGGCGGCCACCGTTGCACTGCCTGTTGGCAGCACGGGGGCGCTGGGCGCTTCATCCGAGCAACTCTGGAGGGCACTGAAACTGGCTAGTGCTGCTACTGATGTGAGAAAAAAGCGTTTAAGCGGTCGTTCGTTGAAGGCAGACATCTGATATCCTCTGCAGAGAGGGGGCGATATCTCTGGAGTGCCTCCGCTGCAAAGCGGCGCGATGCGACATCGCACGCTCGCACTTCTGATCGTAGCGCCCTCGGCGCGCAAGGCACGCCTCTACTGATACCGAGCTTCTGTCACGTTATTGTTCCATAGTGGACCTCCAGTCTTTAGGATTGCATTGGACGCACCTCGCAAGGAGTCTGTGCGCTCTAGCGGAAAGCGGCGCTGCATGCCAAACACGCGGTGCATCTCTCTTGATCATCTTTATGCGGCACCGCGATTCTTTAACGCACGTAAACGCTTCTTGTATTCGTGGCGGGGGAATAGTACGCAAAGTGCTGGGTGTCGCAAGTGTGTGCGTCATTGCTGCGTCATTATGAGACTATTTGGACTTAACCCACTTTCGTGGACGCGTGAATGAGAGAAACTACGCGGCCTGCTGCGACTGTTCTTCGTACTCCGCGGGACTGATGTACCCCAACGTGGAATGGCGACGCTTCCGGTTGTACCAGGTCTCGATGTATCGGAAGATCGCGCGTCGAGCCTCCGCCTTGGTCGCCCAATCGTTCTGCATGATGAGCTCGAACTCGATCGTCGCGAAAAAGCTCTCCGCCACGGCATTGTCATAACAATCGCCCTTCCCGCTCATGCTCGCCAGCATGCCATGCGCCGCCAGTTCCGCGCGGTACGCACCCGCGGCATACTGCCCGAGTTCAACCGGTCGTCGCAACAGTCGTGGTGTGATGTGATCGTAGCAGCTCGTTCAAGGCTTCGGCAGGCGTGCTCCATCCGAGTGTCTTTCGCGGTCGGGTGTTGAGCGCGAGCGCCACAGCCGCGAGGTCGCGAGCGCTATGCGCGCTCAAGTCCGTGCCTTTCGGGAAATACTGACGCAGCAGCCCGTTGGTATTCTCGTTCGTGCCGCGCTGCCACGGACTCTGGGGATCGCAGAAGTAGATCGCCAGCCCCGTCTCGATCCGGAGTTGCGCGTGCTCGGCCATCTCCGAGCCCTGGTCCCATGTGAGCGAGCGCCGAAGTTGCACGGGCAGGGTGCGCACCGCGCGCGTAATGGCGTCCCGCACGGCGGCGGCACCGTGCCCGGCGAGTGGTGGCCCGTTCTTCGTGTCCGTCGAGCGCTCCCGGAGGCGTGCGCCGCCATCCGCGGCAGGTGCAGCAGCAGCGTGAAGCGCGTGGTGCGTTCGACCAGGGTGCCGATGGCCGAACTTCCCAGCCCAAGAATGAGGTCGCCCTCCCAGTGGCCGGGCACCGCGCGGTCCGCCGCCTCCGCCGGACGCTCGCTGATCAACAGTTCTGGCCGCACGAAGTGCTTGCCCTTGGCGCGCGTGCGGGCGCGCGGCACGCGCAGGGCGCGCCCCGTGCGCAGGCAGGCGGTGAGCTCGCGGCGCAGCGCCCCGCGGCCCTGGATGTAGAGCGCTTGGTAGATCGCCTCGGGGCTGATCCGCATCGTCGGGTCGTCGGGGAAGTCGAGCGGCAGGCGCCGGGCGATCTGCTCGGGGCTCCACGCGCGGCCCCAGCGTCGATGCTGGCGCCGCCCGAGGCGACGGCCCTTCCACGGCACTGCTGGTCCGCGCACCGCCGTACCGCCCGGAGCAGCGATCATGCCTGCCAAACGGTCCTGCACATACTGCCGTAGTCGGGAGTGCGTCGCCAGCCTTGCAGACTTGGGACGGCGCGCCGCCCGGTCGGCATGCCACTGCGCCGTGGTCGCCAGGTAGTCGAGTGCCCCACTGCGGGTTGCCGCGTTTCGTCGCAGCTCGCGCGAGATCGTCGACGGGGAGCGCCCGAGCTGACGGGCGATCTCGCGAACCCCGTCCTCTCGGGCATGGAGCAGCGCGATCTGCTCTCGCTCAGTGAACGAGAGGTAGCGTCCCGAGAGAGGGGGCGCGGACGGAGCAAGGTGTGTGGGCGGCATACCACCGTCGTGCCGGAACCATCGTGCCCCGACCACCCACGACACGCGGGCCGTCGCGACGGCAGCCTCCGGGGATAGACCGCGGGCGATGGCGGCCCAGAAGGCGCACCGGTCCTCACGCCGCCCGACGGGTGGGCGCCCCGGCGAGCGCAGCGCTGCTCGCGTAGAACGACTCGACTTCCGCACTCCTGACTTCGTCATCGCGCACCTCCATGAGGGGGTGTTGCGACGACCGATTGAATTCACCCGGGCTCCCGCGATCGGAATGGTGAATCAATCCTGGCGCGGGGCGACGGGTGTCGCGCGCCATGCGCAGGGCGCTCAGGGCCAGGTCGACTTCCATGGTCTCCCGCATCGCCCACCCGACACAGCGCCGCGACCCAAGATCGAGGACGCTCGCCAGATACAACCATCCCTCGCGCGTCGGAATGTAGGTAATGTCGCTCACCCAGACGCGGTTGACCGCCACGCCGTTCACATCGAACTGCCGCGCCACGAGATTCGGCGCGATCGGCTCGCCATGATCCGAGTTGGTCGTCGCGACCCGGGCTTTGCGGGGCCGCCGCGCCGCCAGTCCATCCTGGCGCATGAGCCGCGCCACCCGCTTCGTGCTCACGGGAAGCCCTTCCGCCCGCAGTTCGTGGCGCACGCGGGGCGCGCCATAGGTCTCGCCGCTGTCGTGATGCGCGATTCGCACGTGGGCCATCAGGACCTCGTCGATCACCGTGTGCCAGCTCGCCGGGCGCGTGCGCGAGGCGTAGTAGCCGGCGGGCGACACCTCGAGCACCCGACACATGAGTCGCACTGGGAACTCGTCCCGATGACGCGTGATCACGGCGTACCTCAACGCGACTCCTTCGCGAAGTACACCGCCACTTTTTTTGCGAAGGCCTGTTCTTGGCGCAACACCGCCACCTCGCGCCGCAGGCGCCGATTCTCCTGCTCGACCGACTCCCCAACCACCAGCGCGCCGGTCCCCGCCTCGCGCGCCTGCCGCACCCAGGTCCGGAGCTGGTCCGGTCGGATATCCAGCTCTCGCCCCACTTGGGCGAGCGACACGCCCGATTCCCGACGCTCGGTCACCATCCGCACCGCTTCGGCCTTGAACTCGGCGCCGAATACGCGCCGCTCACGCCGCCCTGCAGAATCTGCCTTCCGATTGGTTTTCATGTACCACCTCCGCCCCGAAGCTAGGGCGAGTGAGGCGTCCACGAAATCGGGTCAACTCCAATTCTCATGATTGCTTAGAGATGTTTGATCCGATTGACGACTGAAGGGGCTCCGCCTTTCCGGTAAGTGTGAGATCTATGTCGCATCGTCGCGTCATGCGACGCCAGCTGATGGTGTAACGACCTCGTGGTGTTCCGGATTCAATCGGACGGCCTGCACCCTTGTCCAAAGGACGCGGGGGACAGCTCCAGCGTGCCGGATGGCGCCGACGGGCGCGCACATACACCGCACGACGCGCGGCTGCATGCATCCTTGACATTCATTCCGCCGACGCTCGAATCCGCCCCGAGGACCTCGTGCAACACAAGGCGCCGAACCCGGCCCTCCGCGGTAACCTCCTCGCGGGCCTGTACGGAATTTTGTGTTTGAGCGGTGACTACTCGCTCTCCGGTACACAGTCGCCGTAGAGCAGGGTGTTGTGTTGCATCGCCACCCGCCAGTCGCGGGGTGGGTTCAGGTTCGCCTGCGCGTTCCGTAAGGCAAGGTACAGGAGCTTCGTCGCCGCTTCGTCGGTCGGGAAATGGCCCCGGATCTTGAGCGACTTCCGGAGGGTCATGTGCAGACTCTCGATCGCGTTCGTGGAGTAGATCAGCCGCCGCACCGGGAGCGGATAGGCGAGCGCCGGCGCGACGCGCTCCCAGTGGCGTCGCCAGAGCGCGCCGATCTCCGGGTATCGCAGCCCCATCGCGCTCGTCTCGAAGGCGGCGAGCGCCGTCAGCGCGGCCGCTTCGCTCGCGGCCTGATAGACCCGCCGGAGGGGGACGGTGATGGCCTTCCGGTCCTTCCAGCTCACGTAGCGCAGACTCTGCCGCACGAGATGCACGACGCACTGGTGGATCACCGTGGCGGGACACACCGCCGCAATCGCCGCCGGGAAGCCGGTGAGCCCGTCGATCAGGGCGATCAGGATGTCACGGACCGCGCGCCCCTGCAGCTCGCTCATCACGCGCTGCCAGAAGGCCGCCCCCTCCGTCTGCGCAATCCAGAGCCCCAGCACCTCCTTCGCCCCCGAGGCCGTCACTACGAGCGCCAGGTACACGGCCTTATGCTGCACCAGCCCCTCGTCCCGGATCTTGAGCCGCAGCGCATCGAAGGCCACCGCCACGTACACCGGCTCCAAGGGCCGCTGCTGCCACCGCTGCACTTCGTCCAGGACCGCATCGGTGACCGCGGTGATGACGTCGGCCGAGACGGGCACTTGGTAGCACTCCTCAAGATGCGCCTGCAGCTCTCGCACGGTGAGGCCCCGCGCGTAGAGCGAGAGCACCATCTGGTCGAAGCCCGGGAGTCGCCGTACATGCTTCGGAATCAGCAGCGGCGTGAAGGTGCTTGCCCGGTCGCGCGGGATCGCGAGCGTGAGGGCCCCTTCCTCGATGAGGACCGTCTTGGCACTCACGCCGTTCCGCACATTCGCCTCGGGCGTGGGCGGGGCCGTGCCCTCCGGATAGCCCAGATGCGCGGTGAGCTCCCCCCGAAGGATCCGCTCCACCAGCGCCTGCTTGATCTGCCGGAACACACCCTCGACGTCCTCGATCGTCGTGGCCCCGGTCACCAACTCGTCGAGCCCCGCCTCGGTCAATCCGGCCGGGAGTCCCTGTGCCTTGCGTCGCGCCATAATTCCTCCGAATCGCTAGGATATGGCTCAAACACAAAGTTTCCTACAGGTCCGCCCCGCGACGAGCGTCAGCCTTTCCACACATCCCTGTCCGTTCACACCAATCCTCTCTGAGACCAGCAGGGCTGGGGACAGTTCTATTCGAGTTTCGAGGGGACATTCGCATCCGGCCCCCACCCCCCCATTCCGAAACATGCACCCGCACCGGATCGTATGTTGGGTTGTCCCTACCCCACATCATGACTGAACTCGCAATAGACATCCGCAACGTCGTCAAGCGCTACGACGACCACGTCGCCGTCCGCAACCTCTCCCTCGCCGTGCCTCGCGGCTCGGTCTACGGCCTGCTCGGCCCCAACGGCGCCGGCAAGACCACCACCATCCGCATGATCCTCAACATCATCGTGCCTGACAGCGGAACCATCTCGCTGTTCGGCTCACCACACGTGACCGAGGGTATCACCGATCGCATCGGCTACCTCCCCGAGGAGCGCGGCCTCTACAAGAAGATGCAGGTGCGCCGGGTTCTGAAGTTCCTCGCGGAGCTCAAGGGCGTGCCCGGCGACGTGGCCACCGCGCGCATCGAGCACTGGCTCGAGCGTTTCGAGCTCAAGACCGCCGACAAGGACTGGGGCGCGAGCAAGGTGGACGAACTCTCGCGCGGCATGCAGCAGAAGGTCCAGTTCATCGGCACCCTGCTGCACGAACCGGATCTCGTGATCCTCGACGAGCCCTTCTCCGGCCTGGATCCGATCAATGCCCAGGCGCTCAAGGACACCATCGTCGACCTCCGCGAAAAGGGGAAGACGGTGATCTTCAGCACCCACATCATGGATAACGCCGAGCGCATGTGCGACTCCGTGTGCATCATCGCGCATGGAGACAAGGTGCTGGATGGCTCGGTGGCCGAGGTGCGGGCGGCGCACAGTGGGCGCACCGTGGCGCTCTCGGTGAGTGAAGGGCGCGACGCCATTGACGCCGTGCTGAACGACCGCTCCCTCGTGGCCAAGGTGGACGACCAGAACCGCTACCACGAGATCGAACTCGTGCCCGGTGGCGACCCGCAGGAGCTGCTGCGGCGCGTCGTGAACACCGGTGCTTCGGTGCAACGCTTCGAACTCGTGCAGCCCTCGCTGCACCAGATCTTCCTTGAGAAAGTCGGCGCCACTGGCGTCGAGGAGGGGATTTCAGGCCATGGGTAAGCTGCTCGTAGTCTTCAAGCGCGAATATCTGGAGCGCGTGCGCTCCAAGTGGTTCCTGATCGGCACCCTCCTGGGGCCGGTGTTCTTCGGGATGATCACCATCTTCCCCATGTACATCGCGTCGCGGCAGCGGCCGGCGGACGACCTCGCGCACATCGCCATCCTCGACGCCTCCGGCAACGGACTCGGCGCCCGCGTCGCCAATGCACTCATGGTTGCGTATCCGCAGTCGCCGAAGCCGGAGGTGAAGGTGCTGAACCCCGAGCGCCTGGCCGTGGCGCAGGACAGCGCCACCTTTGCCGTGATGCGCAAGGACATCAACGGCTTCATGGTGCTGGACTCCAACACCGTGGCCAACCGCAGCGTGTATTACGCCGGGCGCAATGCCGGCTCCCTCGGCGACGTGCAGGGGCTCATGGCCAGCGTGCGGCAGCAGGTGCTCGCCCAGCGCCTGGAGCATGAGGGGCTCGACGCCAGTCGCGTTACCGCCATCACGGCCCAGAAGCTCGACACCCGCACCGAGAAGATCACCAGCAAGGGCCGCGAGAAAGGCAGCGGCATGGGCAACCTGATCTTCGGCTACATCGTGGCCTTCCTGCTCTACATGATGATCGTGCTCTACGGGCAGAACATCCTGCGCGGTGTGATGGAGGAGAAGACCACGCGCGTGGCCGAGGTCGTGGTGTCCAGCGTCTCGCCGGACACGCTGCTGGCGAGCAAGGTGTTCGGCGTGGGCCTCGTGGCCATCACCCAGGTGCTCTCCTGGGTGCTGCTCAGTGGCGCGCTCCTCTTCTGGCTTGCGCCCCTGCTGCAGGGCAAGCTTGGCGGCCCCGATGCCGCGGGAGCTGCCGCGGCCGCTCGCGGGCTCCCCACCGATGTCATCACCAACGCCCTGCCCTCGCTGGGAAGCGCGTTGGTGATCCTCGCCTACTTCGTCCTGGGCTTCATCTTCTACTCGGCGCTCTTTGCCGCGGTGGGGGCCATGGTGAGCAGCCAGGAAGATGTGCAGCAGGCCAGCATGCCCGTGATGCTCATGCTCATCTCGAGTGTGATCTTCATGCAGCCCATCCTGCTCAACCCCGGCAGCGCCCTCTCGCGCACCATGTCCCTCATCCCCTTCTCGGCGCCCATCCTCATGCCGTTACGGATGTCGCTGGTACCAGTCCCCTGGTGGGAGCTGGCGGCCTCCCTGGGTGGTGTGGCACTCGCGTGCGCACTGTCCATCTGGGTGTCGGCCCGGATCTACCGGGTGGGCCTTCTCATGTATGGCAAGCGCCCCAGTTTCCCCGAGTTGCTGCGGTGGATCAGGCAGGCCGGCTGAGAAAGGTGACGTCATACTCCCTGATCGGCGTGAACAACGAGCAGTTCGAGGTACTGCGCATGTGGAATGTGCAGACCGAAGACGTGACGCCGGCGTCATTGCGGGAATTCCAGACGGAGTCACCCGCAATCCCTACGTCCCCGAGCGCCGGTAACGCGGCCAGCGGCGCTCGGTTTCCGGCCACTGCGGCACCCATGGCGGTGCCTCAGACCTTCTTTCCCGCTTCCAACCCTACCCCTACACCGGCGCCGGCTCCGGCCAGTGCGGGGATGACGCCGGCGTCGTCCTCGGCGCCACCCGCGGCAGTGCCCTCACCGGCACCGGCACCGCAGGGGGCGACGCAGCCGTTTGCGTCGCAATCCGCAGCACCCGTGGCGGTCACACCCGCTCCTGCGCCTGTTGCGGTCACGCCTCCACCATCACCGGCGGTCGCGACAGCACCTGCGCCCGAGGCACCCACCAGCGTGTCTGAGCCCTCATCGGCCGCCGAGCGTAGCGGCCCGGCACTGACCCTGGAGAATGGCAGTGCGCCCAGGGTGGTGAAGGGCGAGAGTGCCAAGGCGGCGAAAGCGTCAGAGGGCGACGCCAAGTC
>JBBSVF010000036.1:0-16899 GCA_038233745.1 Gemmatimonadales bacterium | reverse complement strand
GAGCGAGAGCGTGGGCGCGGCACGGCGGCCGAAGATCGTGGGCAGCCGCAGGGTGGCGCTCGTGAAGTAGTTGAGCCGCGCGCTGAAGGTGTCGGCACGGATCGCGGGGGCGCAGAGCGCACCCCCGCCCAACCGGGTGGGCGTTCCGTAGCCCAGCTTGGACAGCTGACCGCTCAGCTCCAGCCGTCGCGCCTCGCCGAGGAAGCTCTTGTCCACCAGCTGTGCCCGCACCTTGAAGCAGTCGAGCACCGCCCATCCGATCTCCGTGTCCACCTGACGCAGGTAGTTCTCCCGTACCGCCACGAGAAGCGTGACCAGCGAATCTGCGGAGGCCGAGTCGGCGCCGATGCCCACATCCACATGCTGAAACGCATCGGTCTGATAGAGTGCGCGCTGAGCGTCCACCACCTCCCGTTCACGATACAGATCGCCCTCGTGCAGCCCGGAGAGTGCCACGATCGTGCGATCCCCGAGGCGCTGCGGCGCTCCCTCGAGTGGCGTGTCGTCCACCACGATGCGTCCGATGCGTGCGCGCACCCCTGGGCGCACCGCCAGCGCCACCGTCACCCGGCGCCGCGCGGTGTCCACTACACCCAGGTTCGTCACGACGTCCGCCACCGGATAGCCCTCGTTGCGGAGGCGCGACCGCATGGAGTCGATCGCCGCTTGCAACAGTGTGACGTCGAAGACGATGCCCGGCCGCAGGCTGAGACCCGCGGTGTCCACGATTGCGGCAAGCTGATCATCCAGACCGGCGATGGTGAGCGTATCGATCACCACTGGCTCGCCTTCCTGGATTCTGAAGGCTACGCGAACGCCGCCGTCGATCAGGCGCGATACCGTTGTGTCCACGTGCGCGGCGTAGTAGCCGTGTCGGCGGTAGAAGAGGCGCAGCCGGCCCACGTCGAGGCGCAGCGCGTCACTGTCCAGGCATCGCTTTGCCCCCACGATCCGCAGTGTGCGCCGCGTAAACGCGGAGGGCGTGGTCGCCACGCGCAACGCCAGGTCGGCATCGCGAAAACGCTGATTGCCGGTGAAGTCGAGCGACCGCACTTCGCGCTCACCGGGCTCGCATTCCGTGCGCTGTGCGCGCGCCGCCCGCGGCGCCAGCAGCAGCGCGCTCGCCAGCGCAGCGCTGCGGGCAACCACGCGCCAGCCCGCGCCCCTCGCGATCATCCCCGTGGCGTTCCGGAGGCGTGATGGGCGCCGGTGCGCCGCTCCTCGGGCAGCAGGGGCGTCCGCTGCAGAAACAGCCGGGCGACGTAGAACGCCGCGATCCCCGTCACGATCCCCGCACCGATCGCCGGCGCCATTTCCTGGAGCGAGAGCGGACGACGATACACATACCCTTCGAGACGCGCCGCCTGGGGCGACGTCCGGCTCACGCGATTCGGCATACTGGGGCCCGGAAGAGGAACGGAGGGACGCAACTTGCAAGGGTGCCGGGTCTGCGTACACGATGCGCCCGCGGGGCGAGTCGCTTCCGGCGGGCGCGTTCGTGTTTGACGCTCTCTTCCCAGCCCCGTAAGTTCTCGCGCCTCCATCGGGCTGTCAACTGTTTACGCCAGAACATCATGCACCGTTTCATACCTCTCTGCGCCACCCTGCTCGCCATCGCCTGTGGCGGAGGCGGCGACGGTGCCACTCGGCATTCGATCATCGACTCGCGTGACAACTACGACCCGCGCTCCCTGGATCCTGCCCTTTCCACCGACGTGCCCACCGGCCGGGCTGTCGGCTACCTCTTCGACGGCCTCACGCGGTTCACTCCGCTGGCCGAGGTGGTGCCGGCGCTCGCCACGAGCTGGGACATCTCACCCGATGGCATCACCTACACCTTCCATTTGCGACGCGGGGTGAAGTTCACCGATGGCACCCCCTTCGTGGCGCGCCAGGTGGCGGCGAGCTGGCGGCGGGTGCTGGACCCCAAGGTGCGCGGTGGCCGAGGCTGGCCCCTCTACCCCATTCGCGGAGCCAAGGAGTTCGCCGACGGCAAGGTGCCCACCTTCGACGGCGTCTCTGCGCCGAACGATTCCACGCTCGTCGTCACACTCAAGGAACCCTTCGCCATCTTCCCGAAGCTCCTCGCGATGCCCGTGGCCTCCATCGCCCCGGACAATGTCCCCGCGAACTTCGGTGAAGCTCCGATTGGTACCGGCCCGTGGAAGCTGGCCGAGTGGAAGCACGACGACTATCTCACCTTCGTGCCCAACAAGGACTACTGGGGCGGGGCACCGAAGGCTGACACGCTGAAGGCGCGCATCATCGCGGAACCCAGCACCGCCGTGGCGGAGTTCGAGAGCGGCAACGTGGACGTGCTGCAGATTCCGCAGACGGACATCGAGAGCTGGCAGGAAGACTCCGAACGGCGCAAGCTGCTGATGTCCACTCCCTCGCTGGAGCTGGTGTACGTGGCGATCAATACCACGCGCGGCCCCCTCAAGGATGTTCGCGTGCGGCAGGCCCTCAACCACGCCATCGATCGCAAGGTGCTGGTGCGCAATCTCGTGGCCGGCCGGGGTGTGCTGGCCGCCGGCGTCATTCCCCCGTCGCTCGCGGGGAGCGATACCACTCGCATCGGCTACGGCTTCGACACCCTCGCGGCGAAGCGGCTGCTGCGCGAGGCCGGGTATCCCAACGGGTTCGACATCGAGCTGTGGACGAGCACCACCCCGGTCTATGTGCGCATCGCCGAGACGCTGCAGGGCTACTTGCAGCTCATTGGCGTGCGGGCGAAGATCGTGCAGCGCGAGAGTGCCGCCGCCCGTGAGGCGGCGCGCAAGGGCCAGGCGGATCTGTTCGTGAAAGACTGGTACGCGGACTATCCGGACGCCGAAAACTTTCTCTATCCCCTGCTCCATGGCGCGAACAAGGGCGTGGGCGGCAATGTATCGTTCTTCCAGAATGCGCAGTACGACACCCTTGTGTCGCGTGCACGACGCGAGCAGGACGACGCGGTGCGCACGTCGATGTACCGCGAGGCCGATGCCCTGGCCTTTCGGGAGGCTCCCATGATTTTTCTGTATTTCTACAGCGAACTCAATGCCGTGCAGCCCTGGATCAAGGGCTTTGTCCCGCCCACGATCTTCAACGGTCAGAATTGGACGACGGTGACGAAAACCACCACCCCCACGCCATGAGCGCCTTCATCCTGCGTCGCCTGCTCCTGAGTATCCCGACGCTCTTCGGAGTGCTCATTGTCGCCTTTCTGCTGCTCTACGTTGCACCAGGCGATCCCGTCCAGGCCATGGTGGGTGAACGCGCCGACGAAGAGACCATCGCGCGCCTCCGGCAGGAGCTGCGGCTCGATGATCCCCTTCCCGTGCAGTTCGGACACTACGTGGCCGGCATTGCCAAGGGCGATCTCGGACGCTCCTACATCACCAATCGCCCCATTCTTCGCGATATCCGGGAGCGTTTTCCCAAGACGCTGCAGCTCGCCGGTGCCGCCATGCTGCTCGCCACGGTGCTGGGCGTCACGCTCGGCGTCCTCAGTGCGCGAAATCCCGGCGGGCTGATCGATCGCGTTGGGTTAGGCGTGGCGTATCTCGGCATCAGCTTCCCCGTCTATTGGGTGGGGCTGCTGCTGATCCTCCTCTTCGCCGTCACGCTGCACTGGTTGCCACCGTCGGGATACGGCGGATTGCGCTACCTCGCACTCCCCGCCCTGGCCTTGGGCATGCGCTCCATCGCCTTTCTGGCACGCATGACCCGCTCAGCCATGCTCGACTCGCTGGGTGCGGACTATGTGCGGACTGCGCGGGCGAAAGGATTGTCCGAGCGACTGGTGGTATCGCGCCATGCGTTGCGCAATGCGCTCATTCCCATCATCACGGTGCTGGGCCTGGACTTCGGCGCCTATCTCACCGGCAGCATTCTCACCGAGACGATCTTCTCCTGGCCGGGGCTCGGCCGCTATGTGGTGAACGCGATCGCCCGGCGCGACCTTCCCGCCATTCAGGGGAGCGTGCTCTTTCTCAGCGCGGTGTTCGTGCTGGTGAACCTCCTCACCGATGTCGCCTATGCGAAGGCGGATCCGCGCGTCTCGTACTCGTGAGCGAGAATGCGCTGGACGCGTATCAGCGCGCCGCTACGCGGACCATCAATGGAGGGTTGGGGCCCACGGAGCGACTGCTGGACGCCTCTGCTGGCCTCGCGGAAGAAGCCGGGGAGGTGCTTGGTCATGTTCGGAAGCATGTGATGCAGGGGCGCGCACTCGATCGAGACGCGGTGGCGATCGAGTTGGGCGACGCGCTGTGGTGCATTGCCGTGGCAGCGGACGCCATCGGCCTACCACTCAGCGGGATCGCGCAGCGCAACGAGGAGAAGTTGCACGCTCGGCATCCCGATGGGTTCGTTGGGCCTGGGTGAGAGTCCGCCGGGCAGACATTTCCGATATTAGCGATGTCTCCGCCAGCCTGTATCCCCGACCGTCGCCCTGAGCGCAGCGAAGGGCCGGTATCCCCGTCCGTCGCCCTGAGCGCAGCGAAGGGCCTGAAGTTGCCCCTGCAGATCCTTCGCTTCGCTCAGGATGACGGGGGTGCGCTCAGGATGACAAGGGTGCGCTCAGGCTGACAGCGTGCGCTCGCGATGACAGGGCGCCTCAGTCGTCCTTCTGCCCGAACACCGCCATGTTACTGGAGTGGCCCGGCGCCACCTTCTTCTCGGGATACACCCAGTGCACCGCCTGATTCACGGCCGCGGCGGCTTCTCCAAAGCCCTGCGCAATCAGCTTGAGCTTCCCGGGGTACGTGGTCACGTCGCCCGCGGCCCAGATGCCTTCGCGACCCGTTTCCATGAGCTGGTTCACCACGATCTCGTCCTTCTGCAGCGTGAGTCCCCAGTCGGCAATCGGGCCGATGTCACTCACGAAGCCGAGCATCGGCAATACGACGTCGGCCTCGATCTCCGTGGTGGTCTTCGCCTTCACGTCGCGAAGCGTGATGTGCGAGAACCGATCGCCGCCGGAGCGGCAGGTCACGTCGGCAATCTCGTGAAAGGTGTACATCGCAGCGCGGCCGGCTGCGACATCACCATCGAACTGCGCCACCGTGGCGCCGTGCGCGCGAAAGCGGTCGCTCCGATGCACGAGGCTCACATGTGTCGCGATTCCCGAGAGCTGGGTGGCCCAGTCGAAGGCGGTGTCGCCTCCGCCGATGATCACCACTCGCTGTCCGGCGAACTCCTTCGGGTTCGTGACCACATCGTAGATACCGCGGCCATACCACGGCTCGGCGCACGGCTGCGGCAGCCGGCGGGGAGAGAACGCGCCGATGCCCGCCGCTACGATGATCGATCGCGTGGGGTAATCGCCCTTCTCTGTGTGGATCACGAAGCGCCCCTCGTGCTGTTCGAGCCCGGTCACACGCTGGCCCAGATGCACCGGTTCGCCGAATTGCGCAGCCTGCTCGCGCAGTGATTTCACCAGATCGCGCGCCAGCACCTTCGTGTGGCCCGCCACATCGAAGATGTACTTCTCGGGATAGAGGGCGGCGAGCTGACCTCCCGCCTCCGGGAGCGCGTCGATCACCTGCGCGCTCACCTGTCGCATGCCAGCGTAGAAGAGCCCGAAGAGTCCGGCTGGGCCGGCACCGATGATCGTGATGTCCTTTTCTGGATGTTCCATCCCCCAAAGTTGGCGGATCAGATGGCGCTGCGCCAACTCCCGGGCAGGAGGGTGTATCTTTCGGGATGAAGATCTATACGCGAACCGGCGACGAGGGCTCCACCGGGCTGTTCGGTGGGGGGCGGGTCCCGAAGGACGACCCTCGTGTCGTGGCCTATGGTGACGTGGACGAACTCAACGCCGTCATAGGAATGGCGCGGGCTATCGAGATTATGCCGCGCATCGACGAGGTGCTGGTGCCCGTGCAGCGCGACCTGTTCGCGATCGGTGCCCTCCTTGCCACCCCGGACCGCGAGAAGATGGCGCAGCATCTCGAGAAGGCTCGCATTGACGACGGACGGATCGCGGAGCTGGAGCGCGCCATCGATGAGGGCGACGCGGAGCTGGAGCCGCTGCGTGCCTTCATCGTGCCTGGCGGCACGCCCAAGTCGGCAGCGTTGCATGTCGCACGGACAGTGTGCCGCCGAGCCGAACGGAATGTCGTGAGTCTGCAGCACAAGGTGGAACTGCCTCCGCTCGCGGTCATCTATCTCAATCGACTCTCCGATCTGCTCTTCACCCTCGCTCGCGTCGCCAACCGGCGTGCTGGCGCGGGTGAGGTGACGTGGTAGCGTGACAGCGCAGGCGATCGCACTGGAGACCTCCGAGATCGACGCGGGGGCGTATCGCATCCGCACGGGCATCGGCGTGCGTCACGAGCTGGCGGCACTGCTTCGTGCCCACGCGCCAGTACGTCATGTGGCGATCATCAGTGATGAGCACGTGGCGGCGCTGCACGCGCCCGCCATCGCCGGCATGCTCGGAGACGAGTTTCGCCTCACTTCCCATGTCATGAAGGCGGGAGAGGACGCGAAGTCGGTGGACAGCTGGCTCGGACTCTCGCAGGAGCTGCTCGGCGCCCACGCCGACCGCGCCACGATCGTCCTCGCGCTGGGTGGGGGAGTCGTGACGGATCTGGCTGGATTCGTCGCCGCCACCTTCATGCGCGGCGTTCGGGTGCTGCATGTGCCCACCACCCTGCTGGCGATGGTCGACGCAGCCATCGGCGGCAAGACCGGCGTCAACATGGGCGGGGGCAAGAATCTCGTGGGATCGTTTCACGAGCCGGTGGCGGTGTGCGCAGATCTTGAGTTGCTGGCCACGCTGCCCCGCCGCGAACTGCTCTCGGGCGCCGCGGAGATGCTGAAGCACGGCCTCATTGCCGACGCGCAGCACTTCGACGCTCTGAGCCTCGCGGCGCTGAACGACGTGGAGTTGCTGGCGCCGTTGGTGGCCCGGAGCCAGGCGATCAAGTGCGAGATCGTGCGAAACGATCCCGCCGAGCGTTCTGAGCGCGTGTGGCTGAACGCGGGACACAGCATCGGACATGCGGTGGAGTCCGCGAGCGGCTTCCGGCTGCTGCACGGCGAGGCCGTAGCGATCGGACTGTCACTCGAGGCGGAGATTGCCGAGCGTCTGGGTGTGGCGGAGCCGGGAGTGGCGCATCGTATCGTCGAGCGCCTGGACGCGGTTGGGCTACCCACTCGGCTCCCGGGCGATCTCGACATCGCGGTGGTGCAGGCGCGGATGGCGGCGGACAAGAAGAACGAAGGAGAGGAGCTCCGCTTTGCCCTTCCGGTTGGTATCGGCAGAATGTTTCGGTCGTCCACGGGGGAGTACACTGTCCCGGTGCCGGCCAGCTTGCTTCGCGAGGTCCTGCAGTGCCGCTGAACACGAGTGCTGGGCCAGATACCGGTGAACCGACAGGAGTGCCAGCGCTCGCCTCGGCGCTTGTGCACCCGTCGCCGCTCACCCGGTCTCGCGAAGGTGGCTCGCCGCGTCGGCGAAGACGAGGAAACTGGTATGGCGCCGCCATGATGGCGCTCGTATGTGCCGTTTGCGTCGCGGCATATATCCTCAAGGATGCGAAGCAGCCGTTGGCTGCTCCAGTTGTGCATTTCGATCCCGCGGTGGTGTTCGCCACGCTTCGCCTGGAAGGCGCGGTGGTGCGCGGCGCCACGGTGGATCTCGCGTCCGGCATCCGGAGTCCCATGCGCTTCGGCGAGCCGGTGAGCGTCTCCCTCACCGCGTACTGTCTCAAGGGCCGGACTCGGCGCGATCGCTGGGTGCGGCAGGGTATTGTCGCGAGCGATCCCCGGGTCTTTCCCCTCGCACGGTATCTGGAGATCTACATGGGACGGACGTATCTGGGCCGTTTTCTGGTAGATGACACCGGCGGCGCCATCAAGGGCAACAAGCTGGATATCTGGACCCCGACCTGCGCCGAGGCTCGGCTGTTTGGCCGACAGAAGGGCACCGCGGTGCTTGTCCCGCGCCCTCGCGGCGCCGAAAGCGATACGGTGCTCACAGGGCGCCTGAAACGAGGGTAGGCCGCCTCTGGCGCCGCTCTTGCGACTCCACGACTTCCACTCCAGCGGACTCGGCCTATGTCGTCATTCAGTACCTATCTGGTGGGATTCATCATTGTGATCGTGGGCGTGGCGATCGCTGCGTTCCTGTTGAACGTGCCCCCCCTGTGGATCGCAGTCGGTGTGATCGTGATGATCGGCATCGGAATCCTCACGGCTACAAGCCGAACCAAGATGAAAGATCCTCCGGCGCCACCGTCTGCATAGTTGACAGTTACCCCAATACGGCGAGACAAATACCGACTATTTGACTGAGAAAGCGTTCGTGTATCTCACAAATATGGGTATTTGGACATTTTGGTAAACTTTCTGTTGACGGGTTTTTCTCCAGACATTATCGTGGCCGCTCTGCTGATTCACGAGGCGGACGGCCACTTGGTCGTGCCGCCTCCCCTCCGACTCAGGCAAGGGGCGCGTAATGGAGCAAGTGACCGACACCAGGTCCAAAGGGTACTTCCGCTCGTCACCCTCCACGGCGTTCGATCAGTATCTCCACGACATCCAGAAGCTCCCACTGATCGGTGATGCCGCCGAGGAACGGCGGCTCGCGCGACTCGCGCAGCAGGGTGACGCGGCAGCCGCCGAGCGACTGGTGACGGCGAACCTTCGCTTCGTCATCTCGTACGTGAAGAAGTACCAGGGTCATGGCCTCGATCTCTCCGAGCTGGTGGCCATCGGAAATGAGGGCCTGCTCAAGGCCGTCCGGAAGTTCGACCCGGACCAGGGGGTGAAGTTCATCTCCTACGCCGTGTGGTGGGTGCGTCAGGCAGTCCTGAAGGCACTCGCGGAACAGACCCGGAGCGTGAGGATTCCGCTCAACCAGAACTCCCAGCTCATCCGCCTTGCCCGCGCGGAGACTGTCCTGGGGCAGGTGCTCAAGCGCGATCCCACCGAGCACGAGCTCTCCCGCCTGCTCGAAGAGACCCCCGAGCAGGTTCGCGCTGCCAAGCAGATGTCCGCATCCGAACTCTCGCTCGACGCACCGATCGATCGATCCGATCGCGAGGCGTCCACCCTTGGAGAGCGCTTCGCCGGCGTGGATGGCAGCGAGATCGAGGAGGTCACGGACTACAAGCTCATGAAGGAGTTCATCGAGCGTGTCTTCCGCAAATACCTCACGCCCCGCGAGCGCAAGATTCTGTTCCTGTACTACGGGCTGGACGAGAGTGGCGAGCCCATGACGCTCGAGAAGATCGGCGCACTCATGGGCGTGACTCGCGAACGCATTCGCCAGATTCGCGAGCGCGCATTCGAAAAGCTCCGTGAATCGCCCGACGGACGCGCCCTGGCTGGATTCTGGCAAGCCGCCTGACCATCGTCGGCTGAGTGGCGCTGCATCGAGGGGGAGCTTGCCGCTCCCCCTTCGTGCTGCGCGGAGTAAAGCTTCGGCCTCACGATGCCGATGGTATAAGGCAGGACCTGCCAGGTATGAAAACTTCTCTCCCGCGCCGACCCATTGTGGCGCTCGTCACCCTTCTGCTGGTGGCAGGCGTCGCGTGGCGCGTCCACACGCTTCGCGGGGCGATGATGAGCGGTTGGCGCCTCGCCCTCGACGGGGGCGCCGTGACGACGATGGCGACGCTCGACGACTGGTATGGCGAGCGACTCTCGGACGTGGAAGACATGGCGACGGCGCTCCGCCACGAGGGTTCCGCGACGGCGTCGTTCGAGCTGTTCAGAGCCGTCATGCAGCGGGGACGATTCACCGCAGTGTGGGCGCTCGACAAGCAGGCCCGCAGCCCGGCCTCCGCCAGCTCCAAATCACTCTATCCTGAAGAACGCGCCGCAGTCGCACGCGCACTCGCCACGCGCCTGCCGACTCTCACCCCCGTGATCGTCCTCGGCAGGCACAAGGGATTCGTGTCCTTCGCGGTGCCGGTTCCGGACTCCACGCAGCTCGACGGGCCCCGCGTCGTGCTCGCACGGGTGAACATCGTGACCGCCATCGTACCGTGGGCCGCCGGGCGACCGAATGCGGCACTGAGCCAGTTTGTGGCCCCCACCGCAGGGGGTGCTGTGCTCATCTCGGTGTGCCCCGCCGAAACGGTGCCCGTGTGCCTGGACGCGGTCTCTCCACTTCGCAGTGACGGTCCGTCCGCCGCTTCGCTGCAACTCACGCCGCAGTTCGGTCGTTTCGTGGATCCCGTTGGCATGCCGGTGCTGGCCGCCACCCGGTTCGACCAGCGGGTGGGTTGGGGCATCGTGCGACGCATTGCTGTCGAGGACGCCGTGGTGCCGCTGCGCAACGAGTTGCTGCTGGAGGGCGGCATCCTCGCCGCGCTGCTCGTGCTCGCGGGACTCGGACTGAATGCGGTCCATCGGGAGGGACGGGTTCGCCGCCTGCGCGAAGCGTCTGCCGCCGACAAGCGGCTGGCGGACCATCGTCGATGCATCCACCGACGGGCTGGTGGCCATGGGACTGGATTTCCGCATCCAGCGCGTGAATGCGGCAGTCGAGCGCCTCCTCGGCTACCACCGCGCCGAGCTGCTCGGCCGGAAGGTGAGCATCCTGTTTCCCGAGGAGGAGCGCGACGCGGTGCTCGCGCAGCTTGAGGCCTTCGCCGTCTCGCGGAGCGCGGAAACATCCCTCACCAATGAGGGCCGGGTCCTCCGACTTCGCGACGGGCGCACAGTGCCCGTGGATGCCCGCGTCGGACGGGCGGAGCTCGATGGAACGCCGCTCTTCGCCCTTGGTCTGCGCGACATCTCCGACCGCGAACGCGTCAAGCGATTTCTCACCGGTGAGCGCGAGGTACTCGAACTCGTGGCTCGCGGAGCACCGCTCGCGGATTCCCTCGCCAGGTTGATCCAGGTCGTGGAGAGCGAGGGAGTGCGCCTGCGCTGCGCCATCTACCAGATGGAGCCGGATGGCGAGTCCGCCCGACTCGTGGCGAGCGGCTCGCTGCCGCGGGGATTCGTGGCGTGCGCGGAGGTTATCACGGTAGGCGAGCAGTCGTCGGCGACGGGGACGGCCATGCACACGGGAGAGATTGTTCTCTCCGCCGATATCGCCCACGACGAGCGCTTCGTCCCCGAACGTGAAGGCATGCTGACGCACGGCATCCGCGCGG
The DNA here is from genome assembly GCA_038233745.1 of Gemmatimonadales bacterium. GTDB lineage: Bacteria > Gemmatimonadota > Gemmatimonadetes > Gemmatimonadales > Gemmatimonadaceae > AG11. The sequence goes on along the minus strand of JBBSVF010000036.1, from coordinate 5,794 downwards.
CGTGGGCGCTTCCGCTGCGACTGCCGACGGGGTCGATCGTGGGCGCGATCACCTGTTACCTCGCCGATCCTCGCCTTCCCACAGCCCGAGAGCTGGAGCTGGGGCGGATCGCCAGCCAGGTGGCCACGATCGCACTCGCCAGTGCCCGCAGTGCCGCCTCCCTTCGTGCGAGTGAGGCGAGCTTCCGGTCATTCGTGGAAAATGCACCAGTGGCAATCTTTCGCGAGACGCTCGACGGACGCATTGCTTCGGCGAACGAGGCGCTGGCCTCGATGCTTGGTTACGACAGCATCGATGCCCTTCTCGCGATCGATACTCGCTCCACGCTGTATGCCGACCCCTTGGCCCGCGACGCGATGCTTGCGTCGCTTCAGGAGCATGGCGTCGTGCGCATGCTGGAGCTCCCGTGGCGCAGAGCGGACGGACAGCCGGTCGCGGCGCGCATCAGCGCCCGCGCCTACCGCGACGACAGGGGGGCTGTGTGGCTCTGGGAGGCCTTCGCCGAGGATGTGTCACCACTGCGCGATGTCGAGAATGCACTGCGGCGCAGCGAGCGACTGGCGGCGGTGGGCCAGTTCATTTCCGGAATCGCCCACGAGCTGAACAACCCGCTGTCGTCCATTCTGCACTTCGCGGAAGATCTGCTGCGTGACGAACGCACGACGTCGGATGCGGAGGCGCTGGAGGCGATTCGGCAGCAGGCAAGGCGATCGCGCTCCGTGGTGCGGGATCTCCTGCATTTCGTGCGACAGCGCGACGCGGTCCCTGTGGCGCTGGAGCTGGCCGCCGTCGTGGATTCAACGGCGCGGCTGCTCCGATCGGACATGAAGGAACGTGGCGTCACACTCGAGCACCGGCGCTCGGAGGGGAGCCATGCGATCTTCGCCGATCGCGCGGGGCTGGCGGAGGTCGTGTCAAAGCTCGTGACCAATGCGGCGCAGGCCGCCGGACCGGGCGGGGAGGTCACGGTTGTCACGGACGTTTTGGATGGGTGGTGCCGACTGATCGTGGAGGACAATGGTCCTGGAATCCCGCCGGACGTGATGCCGCGAATCTTCGATCCCTTCTTCACCACGCGTTCGCTCGGACAGGGAGCGGGGCTGGGACTCTCGGTGGTGCTCGGGATCGTGGAGCAGCTCGGGGGGACAATCAGCGCAGAGAACCGCTCCACTGGGGCGAAGGCGGGAGCGCGGTTCGTCGTGTTGCTTCCATGCGTGAAGGAGCGTGGACATGCGCGCGAACGGATTCAGGACACCGCGCCGAGCGCGGTTGCATCGGCGCCACTCGCGGCTGCGCCAGCTTCGGGTGCACCGCGCATGGCGATCATCATCGACGACGAGCCCACCATCCGCATGGCCCTGCGCCGCTTCTTCACGCGACGGGGCTGGACTGTGCATGAAGCCGAGAATGGGAGGAGTGGCCTGGCGCTCATCCAGTCCAAGGGGGCGGATGCCAGCGTGATCCTCTCCGACCTGCGGATGCCCGGATTTTCGGGCATCCAGATGCATGACGAACTCGAGCAATCTCATCCTGAACTGCTGCGGCGTCTTGTCTTCAGCACGGGCGATCTGGCGTCGACCGAGGCGGCGAACTTCGTGCAGCGGACCCGCTGCCGGATCCTCGAGAAGCCCTTCGAGCTTCGTCGGCTCGACGCGATCATCGCCGACCTTGAGGAGAGCGCAACCGGCTAGCGTGCGATAGCTTCAATGGCGACGCCGATGCGTCGCCCTCGCACGACACAGCAGACGATGCCAGACCGCCAGACGCACGGGCCAATCTTCATCGATGACACCGGCCGACGCTGGCGCCGCATCCGGCGCTCGGCGCTGCTGGTGGGTGTGCTCACCACGATCCTCGCCCTGCTGCTCGTGGCCGCGGTGCTGTGGTCGCCACCGGTGCCGCCAGAGCTCCCGCTGGCCCTGGCGAACAACCGGGCGATCGCGGCGGCGACCGCGTCGCTGGGTCGCCCGGGGCGCTTCACCCGCGTCGACCGCGTGCGCGCGGCGTACCGGCGGAAGCTCTCCCGTATCATGCGTCAGTATCAGGTGCCGTCGTCCCGGCGCCCGGAAACGGTTCCGGTGCTCGACGTGGGCACGGGAGCCCGCGCACCGCAGACAGACCGCATCGTCGCGGGCTTCTACGTGAACTGGGCAGACAACTCGTTCTCGTCGCTCAAGCAGAACTACGACAAGCTGGACTGGGTGATCGGCGAATGGGCCTTCATTTCGCCGTCCGCAGATTCCCTGGTGCTGCACGTGAAGCCGGAGGTCATCGAGCTGTTGAACTCTCGGCCCGTGGAGACCCGTCCGTCGCTGTTCATCATGCTGAGCAATTTCGTGGTGTCGGCTGGTCGCGACTCCACGCTGGGCGCCTTTGATCCCGTGGTGGTGCGCCGGTTTCTCGCGAGTCCCCAGGCCCGAGCGACTGCACTTCGCCAGCTCACCACGGCCGTGCGGGACTACGGGTTCGCCGGCACCACCCTCGATCTGGAGAACTTCGACCCTGCGCTGCAGGTTGAAATCCTCGGGTTCGCCCGCGAGCTCCACGATGCCATGCACCAGATGGGCAAGCTGTCCACGCAGGCTATCGCCGTGAGCGATCCGGATGGGTACGTGAAGAGTGCGGCGCGTGTGAACGACAAGCTCTTTCCCATGCTCTTCGACGAACATTACTCGGGCGGAGAGCCGGGCCCGGTGGCGAGTGAGCAGTTCTACGCCACGCAGGCCACGCGGTTCGCGCGCCTCGTTGATCCGCGCCGGCTGGTGCTGATGATCGGCGCGTATGGCTACGACTGGAACGACGCGGAAGCCGCGCGGTTGCATCGGGCGGAGAGCTACGATTTTCAGGAGGTGATGCGGGTGGCCCGCGGGCCGGAGCAGCCTCGCCCTCGCCTCGACCCCGTGTCCCTGAACCCGTATCTGCAGTGGACGTCGCCAGACTCCACCGACCATGTGCTCTGGTACCTGGACGCCGTCACGGCGTACAACGAGATGCGCATCGGCGAGCGGCTGGGTGTGGCTGGCCACGCGATCTGGCATCTGGGCGGCGAGGACCCGTCGCTCTGGAATGCCGTGAGCGTCAGCGGACACCTCTTCGCTGCGGACAGCCTGCGTCGCATGCCACCGCCCTACGACGTGGAGTTCGAAGGGGTGGGCGAAATCCTCCAGATCACGAGCTTTCCGAAGGACGGGCTCCGGAATGTCCTGGCATCCGCGCGCTCCGGCCTCGTGGACAACGAGACGATCGTGAGGCCGCCTGCACCGTACGTGCTCTCGAGAATCGGCGGACAGCCGGCCAACCGGCACAAGGTGGCGCTCACCTTCGACGATGGACCGGACTCACGCTGGACGCCGCAGATTCTCGACACGCTCAAGTCACGCGGCGTGAAGGCCACGTTCTTCGTGGTGGGGCAGAATGTGGACGTGCATCAACGACTTTTGCAGCGGGAGTTCGACGAGGGGCACGAGATCGGCAATCACACCTATACGCATCCGAATCTGGCGCTCACGTCGGACCGGCGCAGCAGGCTGGAGATCGATGGCACGGCATCGCTCGTGGAGGCCGTGCTCGATCGTCGCATCGCCTTCTTCCGCCCGCCGTATTTCGGGGACGCCGAGCCCACGCATGAGGACGAGTTGGCGCCGGTGGGCATTGCCTCGCGGCGCAACTACTGGACGATCGGATTGCATGTGGATCCCGAGGACTGGAAGCAGCTTCCCCCGGATTCCATCATCCGATTGGCACTTGAGCGACGCGCCTTCCCGAACACCGTGAATGCCCAGGCGCAGGATTCGGCGCGCAATATCATCCTGCTGCACGACGCCGGGGGCGATCGGTCCCACACCGTGGCGGCGCTCGGACCGCTCATCGACTCGTTGCGGGCGCGCGGTGACACACTCGTCCTTGTGAGCGAGCTGGCCGGCATCACCAGGCTCGATGCCATGCCTCCATTGGCGGCGCGCAGCGAAGTGACGCGACTCGTGCTGCGGGGGGGGTTTGCGCTGCTGGGCCTTGGGGAGCTCGCGCTCTACTGGGTGTTCACGATCGCTGTCGTGCTGGGAATTGCACGGCTGTTGCTGATCGGCGTGCTGGCACTCGTGCAGCGGTTGCGACAGCATCAGGACCGGGACGCACCCGGATCGTACGCACCGGGCGTGAGTGTGATCGTGCCTGCGTACAACGAGGCGAAGGTGATCGTGCAGACGATCGACTCGCTGTTGCTGCAGCGCTATGCTGGCGCCCTCGAGATCGTCGTCGTGGACGACGGGTCCACTGACGAGACGGTGAACATCTGCATGCGGAGGTTTGCGGGGGATCCGCGTGTGACTGTGCTGGAGAAGTCGAGTGGAGGCAAGGCGAGCGCTCTCAATTTCGGCATCGCGAGCGCGCGGTACGAGATCGTGATCGGTCTGGACGCGGATACGGTGTTCGCGGATGACACGGTAATGGAACTCGTGCAGCCCCTCGCGGACCTGCGGGTGGCGGCGGTCGCCGGCAATACGAAGGTGGGCAATCGCATCAACCTGGTAACGCGCTGGCAAGCCCTGGAGTACGTCACGAGCCAGAACCTGGACCGGCGGGCGTTCTCGCTGCTCGATTGCATCACGGTGGTGCCTGGTGCTGTGGGAGCCTGGCGCCGCTCCGTGGTGCTGGCGGTAGGCGGTTTCCAGGAGGACACCCTCGCTGAAGATCAGGATCTCACGCTGGCGATGCGGCGTGCCGGCTACTCGGTGGGCTACGCAGATGGTGCGGTGGCGTATACCGAGGCGCCGGAGACGCTTCGCGGCCTCGCGCGCCAGCGCTTTCGTTGGTCGTTCGGTACACTGCAGTGCGCCTGGAAGCACCGCGACGCCTTTTTCCGCCGCCGGTACGGCTGGCTCGGATTCTTCGCGCTCCCCAACGTGCTGCTCTTCCAGCTTCTGCTTCCCGCCGTCTCTCCCATCGCCGATCTCATGTTCGTGTTGAGTGTCGGCTCGGTCATTGCGAATGCATCGGATCACAGCGTGGGAGGGCAGCTCAGCTATGATCTGGTGGGCCTGGAGCGCGTGCTCTCCTTCTATGCGGTGTTCCTGATCGTGGACTGGCTGGCTGCGGTGTTGGCCTTCCTGATGGAACCGGATGAGGACAAGCAGCTCACGTGGCTCATCTTTCTCCAGCGGTTCGCCTACCGGCAGGTGATGTACTGGGTGGTCGTGCGCTCCTTCGTCGCGGCGCTCAGTGGGCGGCTCGTTGGCTGGGGCACGCTGGACAGAATGGCGACCGTCACCTCACCGCCCACTGGCACTTCCTCGCCTCCCCTGCATGTCTGACACTCCGGGCATTCCTGCGCTCATCAACGCGAAGTCCGGCACAGCGGACGCGGCGCGAACGGCCATCACCGCCAACGCGGCATTCGAACTGCACGAGGTGGATCCTGACCAGATCGCGGAGCAGGTTCGGACACTCGCGTCGAACGCGGCGCGCATACTCGTGGCGGGCGGCGACGGGACGATTGCGACGGCGGCGGGTGAGTTGCTGGGCCTGCCCACCGAACTGGCGATCCTCCCAGGCGGCACCCTCAACCACTTCGCACGCGACATGGGGTTGCCTGAGGATGCAACGGAGGCACTCGCGCTCGCCGCAACCGGCAGCAGTCGAACAGAAGATGTGGCGACGGTGAACGGACGCGCGTTCCTGAACACCAGCAGCGTGGGCGCGTACGTGCACTTCGTGAAGGTACGGGAATACCTCGAGCGGCGGTTCGGGTACCGCGTCGCCTCCTTCTTTGCCGCGCTGCGAGTGATGGTGCAGTTTC